>NZ_CP018223.1 GCF_001890385.1 Tardibacter chloracetimidivorans
CGAAGCTGAAGCCGCAACTGCTCGCCTACACCGACGACGGCAGGCTGGAGATCGACAACAATCCGGCGGAGAATGCCCTCAGGGGTATATGCCTTGGCAGGAAAAATTGGCTTTTTGCAGGCGCCGACTGCGGCGGGGAGCGCGCCGCTGCCATGTATTCACTGCTTGAAACGGCCAAACTCAATGGCGTCAATCCGCAGGAGTGGCTTGCCGATGTGCTTGATCGCATTGGCAAGGGGCATCCGATCAACCGGATCGATGAACTTCTGCCGTGGAGATGGCAGGCATCGCAGGTCTAAATCTGCTTGGAAGTGGTGTCGCTCCCAGCTTAATGTCATCTGCACCCGCCATTCCTATGAATACCAAGGCGTTATGATCGAGTTCTACACGTGATGATCGTTTTGAGATTGCGGAAAGTGACCGAAGCAGACCCGACGCGAGATTGGGTTCCGGCCGAACACTACGATATTGTCTTTGAAGGTGAGGTCGTCGGATCCATTCAACTTCGCCTTGGAAATACCGAATATATGCGGCTGTACGGTGGTCACGTTGGTTACGGCATCGAACCTCAGCATCGCGGTCATGGATATGCCGCCGCAGCACTCAAGGAACTGTCTTCAATCGCACAGCGCCATGGTTTTCAGGAAATCTGGATTACCTGTCGGCCTGATAATATTGCTTCGTGGCGTACTCTTGAAAAGGCCGGTGCGACCTATGAAGGAACGGTCGACGTTCCATTGGACAGCGATCTTTATGTGCGTGGAGATCTGCAAATGCGTCGGTATCGACTCGTGATTGGTGCGAAGGAAACGCTGCCTGCCGGGTAGATCGTTCGTGTCGGCCAAGGCCCCAAAAGGGGCGGTTACCAAGCGTGCGTGCGCCGCAAAGACGACCTACAGCGGACGCTTACCTTTCCACGCTATGCCCTCTATAAGCGCGACAGAACGCCCCCTTATTCAATGCGATGTTATGGCACGACCTAAACGACAGGAAGATCCATTGCTGCCGGTCCCGCTGCCAAAGCGGCGTCCGAGCCGCGCGAACACGCGCAACCTTGCTGCTTGGGTGAAACCTGAGCTTGCAGCTGAGATCAAGGGATTGGCTGAACGCGAGCAAACGTCTGTCGCGGCCCTGGTCGAAGAGGCGACGATCAATCTCTTGAAGACGCGCGGGATCGATTATCCTGACTATCTGCGCCATTACCGCAAAGCGGGATAAGTCCGCATCATAAGCGTGTGCACACGCTTATTCTTGCCAACTCCTGAAACTTGAGCCAGTTATGACCCGCTGATTCCGTCTTGGAGTCGGTGATTCATCTGTTGTGCGCGGGGTGGCTCCCCGTCTGCAACGGGCAACAAAAAACCCTCGCTTGGCTGAGCGAGGGCTGTTTGTGCCACCGAAGTGGGCGATTGCTTAACCCCTTTATCGGTGGCGCTGCGGCGAAAGTCAATCCTGAAAGCGTGCTTTCGGGAGCGATGGCGCTTGGCCTCGCGGGACCGACGAAGGGAGGTCCGCATGACCACTTCCATAGGCGCCGTGCTGCGTAGCACCGGCCTCGCCACGATCGACCGCGCCTTGCTTGCGCGTGCCGAAAAACCGCGCGTCAAAGTCTGGGCCGGCAGCATCGCCGTAGGCCACGAGAAGCGGGCCAAGGCTTACACGCCGATCCGCAATGCGCGCCAGATGCGCGAGATGATCGAAGCTGCAAAGCTCTACGAGCGGCAAACGCTTGCGCAGCGGCGAACGACCACACCGCGCGTTCGCAACGGCGCGATCGGACAGGCCGGCATCCAGATCATCGAGTTCCTGGCCCGCGTCATCGACTATAGCACCGGCGCGTTGTTCCCCAGCCTTCACACCATCATGGATGGAACCGGCCTGAGCAAGAATTGCGTCGTTCAGGCGCTTTCGCGCCTCAAAGACGCGCGCATTATCGACTGGTTCAGGCGCTACGAGCCGGTTCCCGACAACGAATCGCAAGGCGCTGGCCCGCGCATCAAGCAGGCCACAAACGCCTATCGCTTCCTCTTCCCCGCCTTTCTCTCGAAAATCTTCGCCGCTCGCCGGCGTCGCGGCGTCGCGGCCGATCCAGCGCCCGCTTGCGAACAGTATCGCCAGATCGAGGCGGCGCGCGACATGGAGCGCATGAGGGATCAGCTGCCCCTATGGGAGCTAACCCGCGAAGAGCGGGACAAGCGCGAGCTGAGGGACATTCTCGCCAGCTTGGGCGAAGCGATTGAGGCGAAAGAACGTGAGTCATCCGCAAGTGAAGATAACCGGCGGAGATATTTATATTGAATGGCCCTAGTCGGGCCATGCGCGATATTGGCATATATCCCGATCGTTTGCCCGCCTCCGTGAAATGTGTATAAATCCCAATGTCGGGATACCGTTGACGAAAGAAGTTCGATGCAGATGGACGTCGAAGCACGCGCACGTCAGATCGTAGCGGATATGGGCGGCCACTGGCGCGGCTCCTATGGCATGGTTTGCTGCCCAGCCCACAACGACCGCAATCCGTCGCTCCAAGTCACCCCCGGCAAGAAGGCTGTCCTGTTCAAATGTTGGGCCGGTTGCAGTCAGGAAGCCGTCTGGTCCGCGCTCAACAGCCGCAAAATCAATCGCCACACCAGCGGCGAAACGGTCGATCGCGCGCCCGAACCCTCGCGCCGGAAGCTCGCCCTGCAACTATGGGATTCCGCCGTGCCGATCGCAGGCACCGCGGCTGAACGCTATCTGCGTTCGCGCGCGATCGACCCGACCGGCCTCAAGGTGCGCTTCGCTCCGCGCTGCATCGTTGGTCCGCCCGACGCCCGCGAAGAGCATCCTGCCCTCCTTGTGCCGTTCGAGGCCGACGAAGGCATAATCGCCGTGCAGCGGATCTTGCTCGATCCAGCAACGGGCGAGAAACGCTACCATGCGGCGCTGCGCGAGGCGAAATTGACGCTCGGCCTGGTCCGACACGCCGCCATGCGGATCGGCGGCCAGCCAACCGGCGATGTTCTGCGCCTCGCGGAAGGCTTCGAGGAAGCCGTTTCCGTCACCCAGCTTAGTGACGGGAAATTCAAGGTGTGGGGCGCTGGCGGCATTCGCCGCTATGGCCTGATCGCGATCCCCGAACGCATCCGCAAAATCGTCATCTACTCGCAACACGGCCAGGAAGCCGCACAGGCCATAGAGGACGCGCGCGACCACCTCACTGCAAACGACCGCGAACTGAAAATCATCCTGCCGCCAGCCCCGGCGCCGATGGACTGGAACGACATTCTTCAGGAGAGAGCCAGGTGCTGATCCGAGGTTTCAAAAAATGGCCGCGAAATCAGCAAATCGCGTTGCCCATTCTCTCTGTTTTCGCTTTCGGCGCGCTGTTCAATCAGATGCAGGCGAGGAATAGCGAGCCGGTTTCGATCCACGTCGAGAACCCGCGCATTATCGACGGCGATACGCTCGAAACGCTCGACAAAAAGCGGGTGCGATTGTCGGGAATTGATGCGCCGGATGAGGACGGCAAGGGTAATGTGCCCAAGATCGCAGCGCAGCTCTATTTGGAAGAGCTGGTGAAGCAAAATGGCGGCATGGACTGCACGAGCGATTTTCAGGACGAAAAGCTGACGATCGAGCCGATATGCAACACGCGGCGGACAAGCTGGGGCCGGTCTAACCTGTCGTGCCGGTTTCGGTCGAATGGGGCATCTGTTTCGGCAACGATGGTGCGCCATGGATATGCCGTTGATTACAGGCAACATTCAGGGCTGGCGTATGCTCGTTTCATGAAAGACGCGGCCGATGAGCGACGAGGCCTTTGGGGTGTCGATTACGAGGCAATGAGGAATCTGGCGATCGAGAGGGGCCAGCTGCCGAACAAGTGCAAATGACCGGAGCCGGGAACCTGCCCTACTCCACCACACGGCTGCGCCGCGCGGCTCCACGGAGCCAGCAAAGCCGTCTCCGCCCATTCGGGTGACGGTCAGGGCTAGAAGGGAAGTTCAGCATGAATGACGCGACGCGAACGACGACGCAGGCCGCGCCCAGGCACAGCGTTTCGCCGCGCGTCGAGGCTTTCGCGGCATGGCTGATCGCCGCGCTCATTCTCGCAGGCGGCGGGATCGTCGCACGCCTGATCCTCGATTATCCGCAATTCCTGCCGAACAGCTATTTCGGCTTCCTGATTTACCGCGCTGGACCCACAATTGCCCTGCTATGGGCCTGTGTCGGCGCTGCGATCACGATCAATGCCGCGACGATACGCCTCATGCTCATGTCCGCCTTGTGTGCTTCTATCGTTGCGGTTCTCGCGCTCGCCATTCTCTAGCCGCTAAAAATGAGCGGCCCAGGGCCGCGCCTTGCCGGTGGTGGCAGCTGCCACCGGGGGGAACGCCAAGGGCACCCGCCCTTTCGTTCCCGAAGCATAATCGACAGGACCGGGTTGCCCGACAAGTTCGGCCAGTTCCGGCGCGCTCGCGCGCGCCGGGGCCTCCCTAGTCGTGCCGCCCGCACCACTCCCATCGATTTTGCTTCCCCCTCCCCATCCCGCGCTTCGCCAGCGGGTCAGAGCCGCAGGCCGCAGGCAGCGGCTTCGCCTAAAGGAGTGAGAAATGACCATCCAGACCATCCAACTGAACAAGCTGGCGCTTTCCGACCTCAACGTGCGGAAGGTGAAGCCCAAGGAAATCGAAGCCCTCGCGGCCGACATTCAGGCGCGGGGCGTGCTGCAAAACCTGATCGGCTATGACGAAGACGGCAAAATCAGGATTTGCGCCGGAGGGCGGCGCTACCGGGCCTTGAAGCTGTTGCAGAAGGCAAAGGCCATCCCCGGCACTTTCGAGGTTCCCGTTGAAATCCGCAGCAAGGACGAGGCGCTGGAAATCTCGCTTGCCGAGAACGCGCAGCGCGAGGACATGCACCCCGCCGATGCCATCGCAGCCTATCGGGCGATCATCGACAGCGGCAAGGACGTTGACGATGTTGCAGCATCGTTCGGCGTCTCCCCCGCCTATGTCCGCCGCGTGTTGAAGCTGGCGGCGCTGCACCCGACCATTCTCAAAGCCTTCCAGAAAGACGAAATCGGCATGGGCGCGGCGCAGGCTTTCGCGCTGACCGACGATCAGGACCGCCAGCTTGAGGTTTTCAAGCGCACCGGCGACAACGCCCATCAAATCCGGGCCATGCTCACCCAGGAGAAGGTTGCCGATACCGACAAGCATTTCCGCATTGTGGGCGAGGAAGCCTATTGCGCCGCAGGCGGCACCTTCACCACCGATCTTTTCGGAGAACGTCGCTATTGTGATGATGCGGGCCTTGTCATGGACCTTGTGCAAGATCGGCTCGACGCCATCGCCAAGGCGGCGCGCGAAGATGGCTGGCGCGATGCAGAAGGGCAGCTCTACCGGCCCGATTCCTACTGGATGCGCGGCCATCTGGAACCCGCAGGCGAGCGCGACCCGACCGAGGAAGAAACCGCGCAGCTGGTCGAGATCGAGGCGGCAATCGCCAAGCGGGAAAGCGAGGTGGACGAGGACGAGCACGACTATGACGACGAGTTGCGCGCCCTGACCCGCAAGCAGGACGCCATCGTATCGGCTTGCCGCGTTTTCACTGCCGAGCAGAAGGCCGAGCACTCCCTTATCGTCTTTATCGGCCATGACGGTATCGAACAGGTCGCGTTCACCCGCAGCGCCAAGGGGACCGCCGCCGATGGCCCCAAGCCTCCCCGGCCCGACTACTCGCAGAAAGTCATGGATCAGCTGGGCGGCATCCGCACGATGGCGGTTCGAGAAGCCCTTGCCAGCGACCCGGAACTGGCGCTGGACGTGCTCTTGACGGGCCTCTTGGGACAGGTTCGCGGCAACGCCTATTCGTGGCAACAAGCCGCCGAAATCACCGCCGAGAAGAACCGCTTCCATGTTGACGATGCGGTCATGGGCCATTCCACGATTGCCGACATTGACGAGATCGCGAGGGCCGATCTTGACCGCTTGGCCGAAGCACCCACGCTGGACGACATGCGCCAGATGGACAGCGAAGCGAAATTGCGGCTGCTGGCCTACTGCGTGGCCTCGCAGATCACGAGCCTTTCGTTCCACAGCGACCGCGACCGCCAGCTGGCGCAGATCGTCGGGGTCGCGCAGATCGACATGGCCGACAAGTGGGAACCTAATCAGGTATTCTATGACCAGCTTAGCAAGGCCACGCTCTTGAAGCTGCTGGCCGAAGGTTGCGGCAACGACGCTGTAGAGAATTGCCAGACCATGAAGCGCTCTGACCTTGCTGTGACGGTCAACGAGCGTCTTGCGGGGCGGCGCATTCTGCCCCCCGCCCTTCGACCCTCTGCCTTGCCCGATGCCGCCGATAGCGAAAGCCAAGCGGCATGACGGCACGGGGAGCGCGCTTCACTCCCGCGCTCCCCGCAAACTTCGGGGCGGTGGCAGCTGCCACCGCCCCGCCTTTGCGATCAGCGAATGCGCCTGTTGAGGAAGAAAATTCCGATGGGTGCGACGAACAGCGCAAAGCACCACAGCATCATGTTGATGAACAGCTTGAGCACGATCAGGATCAGCGCTGGCATGACGAATATCGTGTTGCCGCGCATCGTATCCATTGCCGTGTCCCAAACCATCTTGGCAAATGGGAATAGCGCCGTGCAGATCAGAAAATAGATAATCAGGAACGGGGTTTTCGGGCCTAGCGCCATCATGAAGGCGAAGAACAGAGCGCCAAAAATATAGGCCCGGATGAGGTAGCGTGGCTCTACAGCCCCAAATATTCTGCGAACGAACTCCATTTCTGATTCACCTGCTGTTTCATCTGGCAACTGGTTTAGATTCCACACAAAATCATGCAACCCGCCGCCATAATGAGCGGCCAGGGCCGCGCGCTTAGTAGTCTGTCAGCTGCCACATAGGATCGAGCGGCCCAGGGCCGCGCCTTGCCGGTGGTGGCAGCTGCCACCGGGGGGAACGCCAAGGGCACCCGCCCTTTCGTTCCCGAAGCATAATCGACAGGACCGGGTTGCCCGACAAGTTCGGCCAGTTCCGGCGCGCTCGCGCGCGCCGGGGCCTCCCTAGTCGTGCCGCCCGCACCACTCCCATCGATTTTGCTTCCCCCTCCCCATCCCGCGCTTCGCCAGCGGGTCAGAGCCGCAGGCCGCAGGCAGCGGCTTCGCCTAAAGGAGTGAGGAAAATGGCCAAGGAAACGAACCGGATCGACATTTATCAGGCCGTCACCGACGACATTCTTGCGATGTTGGAAGCGGGGACAAAGCCTTGGGTGAAGCCGTGGAGCGGTGGGCCGACCATTCCGCTCCGGCACAATGGGGTTGCCTATCGTGGGATCAATGTCCTCAGCCTTTGGGCCAGTGCCATGCGTCAGGGCTTCGCCTCGCCCTATTGGCTGACCTTCAAACAGGCATTGGAGCTTGGCGGCAATGTCAGGAAGGGCAGCAAGGGGACCACCGTTGTCTATGCCAACAAGCTTGTCGTTAAAGACTCCGAAACGGACGACGAGCGCGCCATTCCGTTCCTGAAACGATACACGGTTTTCAATGGTGCGCCGTAACGGCGGAAGTACAAAGGAGCTCTACCATGAGTAGATGATCTTGCTGGCTATAGATCATGCCCACTGGACTAACCTCGGCTAGCAATAGCTGAAATCCTGAAAGGGACGGGGAAAAGTAGCATGTTCAGAAAAGGTCCGGAAGCGCCAAAGCCATCTGCGGCGTCATGGATCAGGGCAAGACGTGTATGGTGAAAGCTATACTGCCTGAACCCCAGTTTGCAGCGGCTAACAACGTGAGCGGTGTCGCAGGATGGTTGACGCGGCACATCGGAGAAATGGAGGAAAGGGCGTTGAGTTCCTCCCGAGCAAGCGGTCATGCCGCGAGCCTGCCAGCTTCTCCGGCGCACCCTCTGTAGGGAGGGGCAAGTGAACGAACGGGGCACCTAACCACGTCGGAACTCCGACTTCCGTAATTGCGGGATCGCCTAAACAGGACGGCTTGCCGGACCTGCATGGCGACGGAGCCGCCATAGTACTCAAATGCCCGGCGTAATGGCCGGGACAGTCTCCACTCTGATGGGGAACGAGCGCGGCCATAAGTGCGGGGCAACCCATGCGAAAAGCCTCAACGCTCGGGGGAAGGGCGGCAGCGACTGCGATCAGACAACCTCACGAGGAGGTGTGCTAATGCTGCCAGATACCATCGAGAGGGCCGTCAGATCACTCCCGACCATCATCAGGTCGGGTCGGCGGGTCAATGGACTCTTCCGCCTCATGAAAAGCCCGCTCCTTTGGGAGCATGCCTATCAGCAGATCGCGCCCAACAAGGGTGCGATGACGCCGGGCGTTGACGGCAAGACACTCGACGGCTTTTCGCCCGAGATGGTCAGGTCGATCATCGACCGGTTGGCGGACGGAAGCTATCGGCCCAAGCCGGTACGTCGGGTGTATATCCCGAAAGCCAACGGCAAGAAACGGCCGCTTGGCGTGCCGACCACGGAGGACAAGCTCGTCCAGGAAGTGGTGCGGACGCTCCTTGAGCAAATCTATGAACCGCTGTTCTCGCAGCACTCGCATGGGTTTAGGAAAGGGCGCTCGTGCCATACGGCGTTGGAATCCATCCGCGCCAAATGGACGGGGGTGAAGTGGCTGATCGACGTCGACGTTGTTGGATTCTTCGACAATATCGACCATGATGTTCTGATCGGCCTGCTGGAAAAGCGGATCGCGGATCGTCGCTTCATGCGTCTGATCCGAGGCTTGCTCAAGGCGGGCTATATCGAGGACTGGGTCTATCATCGGACCTACAGCGGCACACCTCAGGGCGGTGTCGTCTCGCCGATGCTGGCGAATATCTACCTCCATGAGCTTGATATGTTCATTGAGGCCCGGATAGTCAGCTTCACCAAGGGCGACAAACGCGGATACACGAATGATTATCGTCGTATCCGCAACCGCATCTCTTACCTTCGTCGGAATGTGGATGCGCTGCGAGCCCAAGGGTTTGCGGACTTCCCGAAGATCACCTCCATGCTGGAGGAGATCGGTCGGCTCAAGGCAGAACGGGCAACCGTTCCGGCCAGCGACGCCCTCGATCCCAACTATAGGAGACTGCGATACTGCCGCTATGCCGATGACTTCCTCATCGGTGTGACCGGCAGCAAAGCGGAGGCACGCCAGTTGATGGATGAGGTCAGGGTCTTCCTGACCGACACCCTGAAGCTGGAAATGTCCGCCGAGAAAAGCGGAATCCGAAAAGCCACGGACGGGGCGCGGTTCTTAGGATACGAGGTCTGCACCAGCACCAACCGTAATCCGCACAAGGCGATCTTCGATGGTCGTCCGACCTTGCGGCGCGGCTTGGCTGACCGGCTGCGGCTTCGCGTTCCGAGGGATCGGGTTGTCCGGTTCGTCAACGACAAGGGCTGGGGCGACTATGAAGCCTTCCGCCCGCGTGGTCGGCCCGCGCTGCGCTTCGCAAGCGACGTGGAGATCGTCCTTGCCTACAATGCCGAATGGCGCGGCTTTGCGAACTATTATGCCCTAGCTGACGACGTGAAGCGCAAGCTGAACAAAGGGGGTTACTTCGCCCTGTTCTCCTGCGTCAAAACCATCGCCGCCAAGCATAGGACATCGGCTCGCAGCGTCTTCGCCAGACTGCGGCGTGGGATGGAATTCTTCATCCGCTTCGAAGTGGGAAATGAACCCCGCGCGATCAAGTTGTGGCAGCTGAAGGATCTGCGACGACATGTACGAACGTGGGGCGGGATCGATAATCCCCGCTCAGCTCAGTTCGTGTTTAGCAGGACAGAGTTGGTCGAACGGCTCAATGCTCGCCAGTGCGAGCGGTGTGGTCGGGAAGACCTTCCCTGTGAAATCCATCACGTCCGCCGGGTCGCGGAGATGCAATATGCCGGACTGTCTCGCCACATGCGAGCAGCCCGGCAGCGCAAGCGCGTAGTCCTATGCGTCGCTTGCCATCATAGCATCCACGCCGGTCAACCAACCGACCGCCAACGGCGGATAGCACGCAGTCGTGGAGAGCCGGATGCGCTGAAAGGTGCACGTCCGGTTCGGAGGGGGGCCGAGCAATGTTCTCTCTGAGACTTTGCCGGCCTACCCTACCCGATCAGGTCGAGGGACTGGACGGCAAATATCCCGCGCCCGCCCCGATCATCACCAATCCCGAAACCCGCGATGTTGAACTTGAAGTGATGTTCTCTCGCATCGACGCAACCGTTCGCATTGGCGGATCGCAAGCCTATTATCACACCCGCGACGACTATATCCAAATGCCCGCTTTTGAAGCGTTCCATTCCGCCGACGACTACTATGCCACGCTTGCGCACGAGGCCGTGCATCATGCAGGGCATGAAAGCCGCCTCAACCGGAAAACCTTGATTTCAACGAGCCGCGCCGACTACGCGAGGGACGAACTCGTGGCCGAGCTGGGCGCATCCTTCATCGGTGCGATTGTCGGTTTCAAGGTCGAGGAACGCGAAGATCATGCCGCGTATATCGAGCACTGGTTGACCGCGCTCCGCAATGACAAGCGCGCCATTTTTGAGGCCGCCCGTGAGGCACAGAACGCCGCCGACTACCTGTTGGCGATGATGACCGACCAAGCGGATTGAATGCCCCGCCCTGCAAAATGCACGAGACGCCGCGCAAGCGCGGCGTCCCGCTTTGGGAAGGTGAAATTCGGGGGCTACTCAATGTGGTTTATATACAAATCCCGACATGTTAACTATGGGCGGGAGCAGGTCGTTTTTAGGTGCAAAATGGAAAATATCATCGACACCTACAGGAATCGCATCAACGCGATGGGGTATGAGCCTCGTCGGCAGGAAGACATTCCTGCCGTTATGGCAGCTTATTGCGAGGCAATCGCAAATTGCAAGATTGAAGGACTTGAATTGGTTTCGGATGACCACTCTTTTTGTTTGCTGTTGGTCGAAACCCAAATTCCCGTCGATGTGGCGATTGGTCTGGCGCAGGACTACAACCGTGATGTTCTGTCCCGCCAGAAACTCGCTGCATGACAGGTGAGCGACCCTTACACCTGGCGTAACAGCGACGTTCTTCGGAACAAGCTGGGAATCCGCGACGATAATATCCTCAAGGAGCGAGAAGCTTTCTTCTCGGTTGTCCGACATGGCGAGCTTGTCGTGCAGCGCGCCGCGCCGGCGACGAACGCGCGCGAGTATCGCGAGCTGCACAATCATCTGTTTCAGGACGTATATGATTGGGCGGGGCGCTTTCGAACTGTGGACATAAGCAAACCCGGCAGCACTTTTGCCCGAGCGCACTTCATTGCCCGCAGCATGGAGCACGAATTTAAGCAGCTGCCCGACCTCCAAACCCTCAAGTCGATGGATCGTGATCGCTTTGCCGATACCATGGGGCGGCATATTTCCGAATTAAATGCCGTTCATCCGTTCCGTGAGGGCAATGGCCGCACCATGCGGCTGCACTTGCAGCTACATTCCCTTGCGGCCGAAAAATTCGTCTCAATCCAGGCAATGGGGCCGAAGGACTGGATGGAGGCGAGCCGCGACAGCTTCCATACCGGAAATCACGCCTCCCTCGCCAAAGTCATCCGTGATGCAATGCCGCTCGAACAGAACCGCGTCGAGCCAGCGCGTGGGGCAGCGGGCATCGCGTTTCCGCCCTCGATGGAATCCCTCATGCCAGTTGGCGAACGACGCGCAATGAGTATCGAGCAGGCCAAGGATCAAATCAGCCGTTACCTGCCTACTGCGCAAACCGTTGCGTCGCGGCAGCATGAGCAGCTTAACCGGATCGCGGAAACGTCCGCTGACATGCGCCAGCTGGCCGCGCGTTCAGCGCAGGAGCTTGCCTTTTTCCGTGACCCCAAAGGGCCGATGCACCACCTTCAGCTGATTGAGCAGCGCCGCTATCATCAGATCGAAGTCAATTGGTCCGAGGGCATGGACCCGCTGCAAAGAGTCCGCGCCATCAGCGCGGGCGCCGCAGATTTCCTTTCGAAGATGACCGACCGCGACATTCAGGCCGCCGATCGCGCGCTACGTCTGCAAGTCATGCCTCCCGGCGTCAGTCAGGTTGATCTACGCCTTGCTGCGCAATTCGAGAAAAACTCGCCCGAGCAGAACCGGGCCGATGCCAGGTTCGCGCAATTCCAGCTCGCCATTGATAAGCGCGTCGCCACAGCCACCGAGCGCGGCGCATCGAAGGAACAGCTGGCGCAGATCGTCGAAAGCGCAAAGGCCCATGTCGCCGCAACATTGCGCGAAGGCAAATCACCGACGCCGACCGCCGAGAAATCAAAGGACCGCGAGCGCTGAAAATGAGCGGCCAGGGCCGCGCGCTTAATAGTCTGTCAGCTGCCACATAGGATCGAGCGGCCCAGGGCCGCGCCTTGCCGGTGGTGGCAGCTGCCACCGGGGGGAACGCCAAGGGCACCCGCCCTTTCGTTCCCGAAGCATAATCGACAGGACCGGGTTGCCCGACAAGTTCGGCCAGTTCCGGCGCGCTCGCGCGCGCCGGGGCCTCCCTAGTCGTGCCGCCCGCACCACTCCCATCGATTTTGCTTCCCCCTCCCCATCCCGCGCTTCGCCAGCGGGTCAGAGCCGCAGGCCGCAGGCAGCGGCTTCGCCTAAAGGAGTGAGGAAAATGGAAGCGACAACTGACCAGATCGCCACCGTTGCGGCGCTGAACGACATTGCGCGGCGAACGATGGGCGTGACTTGTCGCACCGTGATTACGCAAGGCATCGCGGCGCTGGACGAGAATACGCAGACCGACATTCTCAAGATGATCGAGGGCTTTGAGGATTTCACACCCGACAACGACCCGCACGGCGAGCATGACGCCGGTTTCCTTTATCGCGACGTGATCGGCCAATGGCATACCCGCTGGACCGACGACAGCGCGCGCCCTGCCCTCTCGGTCATGTGGAAGTTCGACTATTACGACCGCGATCTTGAATTTGGCAGCGCCGAACCGTGGAACCCCGATGCCACAACCCGCGTGCTCACCATTCTCCTGACCAGCGAATATTGAGGGAGGCCACCATGACCAAATCGGCCCCGGTTATCGAGCTTAGCTGGCGTGATGAGAATTACGGTTCCGTCTGCGCCGTCGCCGCCTTCCGCAACTATGCGGGCACATTGGATTGGAGCGACCGCACCCACCAGCGGTTTCGCGGATGCCTGAAACGCGCAGGCTTCGCCTTCCACGATGGCCGGTGCAGCTACATCGCCATCAGCGGCACCCGCGAGGATCGGCAGCGCGCCCTTTGTGACGAGCTGGCCCGCGCAGGCTTTCAGATCGACAGCGGCGACGTGAGGGCAGAAGCATGAACCGCGAACGCCGTAAGCAGATCGTCGCCGCCCGCGCGCTGATCGACAAGGGCAAGGCCCTGTTGGACGAGGCGCGCGACATGCTCGAAACCATCAAGGATGACGAGCAGGCCGCCCGCGAGAATCTGCCCCCCAGCCTTGAGGACAGCGAACGCGCGCAGGCGATGGAAGCCGCAATTTCCGAACTGGAAAGCGCGATTTCATCCCTTGAAGACTTCGACGCCGACGAGATCGGCACGCAACTCGACACCGCCAGCGAATAGGAAGGATTGACCATGCAACCCATGCGCCACCTAGATCGAGACACGCGCCGCGCCCGCCTTCTGGCGGCGCGCACGCGCCCCGTCGGCGGCATCAACCGGCGCGGCATCTTCACCGGCCATTGGGACGGTGGCGATGTTGTGCGCCAGTTTCGCGGCGACAACGGATCATGGATTGGCCTTGCCGCCTACAAGGCGAAGGATGAGCCGGAGCCGCAGCCATGAAGATCAGCAACACGGCGAGCGCCGTTCGCGTCACCCTTTCCCCCACAGAGATCAGCGATTTGCAATTTGTGATCGAGGCGGCCGAGCGCGCGGGGCATTACATGCCCGCGCGCGTCCCGAACATCATGGCGGCGCTGACGCGCGGCGCCGACGATGTTCGGATGAAACAGGCCATGAAGCGGGCGGAAAAAGATCGCGTGACGCGGATCGAGCAGGACCGGCGCGGGCGCGAACGCCAATTCATGCTAGGCGACCGATACAGCGTCATGGCGAGCCGCGCGGACTACGCCGATGCGTCTTCTGATCCGGACGCGCGCCAATGGGTTGACCTGGTGTTTCATGAAATCATGCAGAGGCCGCTTCCCGATCAATACGAACTCCGGCGCGACGTGTGGCGTGTCCACGTTGTCCAACTGGACGGCGGCACGCTCGGCGCTGTTGTAGGTGGCGATTGCACTCAAACCGCCGACCCCGCCGAAATTACTTCCGTAGCGGAGCAGCTGATCGCCCGCTTCGAGGGCAGAGCTTGACGCGCGTGGAGCGGTGGCAGCTGCCACCGCTCCAGAGAGATCTAGAATCTGGCGATGAGAGGCAGCAGCGCCGCCGCTTGGCTTCCCAGGACCGGCACCCAATAATTCGCGGCGCGGTAATCAGGGCCGTGATCGACCGCCATCACCCCAAAGACATATCCGATCATCGGCAGCGTCCACAGCAGACGCCCGCCCAGGTCCACGCCCATCAGCACCAGTGCGACGCCAAGCACGGCCCAAAGCGGAATCAGTCGTTCCATGATTTCGCGATGACGGACTATTCGCCATGCGCTTTCCCGGTCATCGGCGCTAACCTGCGATACGAGGCCCATAGCTTCCCCTTTTCATCAACGGTCGCTGGCGATGATCCCACGGCTTTATGAAAATATGAAGAGCGTTTCGCGCGCGTTCCCGCCAATCCGTTGTATAGCCTTCATCGAGCGAGGGCGAGGGACTGTGACAGCGGCCCTTCGCAAATCCTCTCGCTCAAAGGAGGTGATGTGATTTGACAGCATATGAAGCAGCTCAATTGACGATCGCAGCCATCGCGCTCGTGATCGCAATTGTGAAGCTGGGGAAGTCCGATAAGGGCTGATCCAGCGGGGCGGGTGGTCTGACAGGGCCGCCCGCCCTAAATGTTTGAACCCGCCGTGTGACAGCACGGCGGGTTCAGGTAGGTGCGTGAAATGAATCAGCACACGAAGCATTGCCTATATAGCCCTTTTCCCTTGCCAATCCAATAACCGGCGCGCGCGCGGCGCGTTCCCCTCCTGTTCCGTTTGGCGCATAAGCGCCCAATGGCCGCGAACTACAACCGCCCCAAGCCCATTGATCCTATCTGGTATCGGCAAGGCTGCTATCTGCGAATCCAGTGCGCTTGCGGTCGCCGCGTCGTCGCCCCGCTGGGCGACTTCGCCCGCTCGCGCCGCATCTCTTTCGATACTTGCATTTACGAGCTGATCGCGCGGCTTCGGTGCAGCCAGTGCCGCCGCAAACCTTATGCGGACGTGTCGCGCAACCGCTCGGGCAACTAAAATGACGGAGGATCCGATTGTTTGGATGCTTCCGGCGCTATCCGTTGGGCATGTCGCCGGCGACATGCCGCAGCGCCCGCTAGGTCGCCGCTACGCTATGACCTAGCGGGCGCTTTTCCCTAGATTGAGGCGGCAATGCCGCCGCGTCCGCTGTCCGACTTTGGGGCCTGTTCCTGCCCCCTGCCGCAAGGGCTGGACCGTCTCGGCCGCTATGCGGCCTCGCTTGGCGATCAGGCGGGTTTCCCCGCCCTTCCTTCGCTACGCTCCGTGCAGGACGGGTGATCCCCCTCCCCCCTGATCGGCCCTGATTTGCGGCATTCCCCGGCCCTGCTCGCCGCTGGGCAGAAGTCGATGACCCGTCATCGCCTTCGGCTCCATTCTAGGCAGGGAAAACAGCACATGACCGACATTCCGCTGGCAACGATTCTTCGGATCAACGCCGCCCGCACCATCCCGCTCGCTCGCTATGAGGAAGAGGGCAATTTCGACCGCTTCGGCTACATCAAAGACCTTGCCGAAAATCATGGCGCTGACCTTCCCGCCGTCATCGAGGTTGCCGACCTACTAGGGCCGGATGAAGATTTTGACGGCCTTGTGACCACCATCGAGGACGCCGCCGAGGGCTTCGGCTTTGGTGCTCTTATTGTCGGGGGGGCGTGAGCATGGGCCAGGAGCTTATGACGCCCGCGCAGATTGCGGATATTTGCGACGGCCGAGACAAGGCCATAGCCCTTTGGCTGAGCCTCTATGACAACTACCATGCAACCCGCGACGAGGCGGCGCGCCTGACCCTTGGCGGCGCACTGTCGCTGTCATGTGGCCGCGACTGGACCGAGGACACGTTGACCCGCGCTTTTATCCAGTCGCAGCCTATCGACCAGCGCGACAAGGAGACGGGAGCGCGCAAGACCATCGACGCACGCTACAATTTCGAGCGCGTCTTGACGCACACGATGGACCGCCGGTGCTGGGCGGCCCTCATGGAGCAGCTGGGTTTTGACCAGCTGCTAGACCAGCAGGCCCGGAAGGAGTTTCATGACGGCTTGCGCGATGATCCCGTGCCGTTCACGCCCGACAACTGCGCCGCGACTTTCGGGAATATCTGGACCAACCGGCGCGACCTTTATTTGCGCGGCATCGCCAACGTCTTCGCCAAGCTGGATCGCCGCTTTCGCTCGCACAACGGTTTCAAGATCGGCGCGCGTCTCATCATCGACCGCGCCTTGAACGAATGGGGATCATGGGACCGCTACGAGCGCCGCGACACGTTGCGGGACGTGGAGCGCGTCTTTCTGGAACTGGACGAAAAGCCCCCTGTTTCAGAGGGCCAGAGCATCGCTTCACAGGTTGCCGATGCCGCGCGCGTGCGCGGATCGCTGCCAACCGTGATCGAGGGCGACTATTTCCGCGTTCGCGTCTTCAAGAATGGCAATCTGCACATATGGTTTGAGCGCGACGACCTTTTGCAGAACGTGAATCTGTTGCTCGCGGAATACTACGGCGAGGCTATCGGTGACGGCTATGAGACGACCGAGGCCGAAGCGGCCCCGGCCTATCATATCACGCCCGCCAAGAACTTCGGCGCGTTCATGACTTCCCCGGAGATCGCCGCCCAGGTCATCGAACATGCGAGGATTAGCACAGGCCAGCGCGTTCTAGAGCCTAGCGCGGGGAAGGCCGCGCTTGCTTCGGCCGCGCGCAACGCCGGTGCCGATGTAACTTGCGTGGAGCTGCAACCCGGCTTCGCCCATGAACTACGCATAATCCATGGCTTTGCCGATGCGATCGAGGGCGATTTTCTTGCGCTGGACCCGGCCCATTATGCACCGTTCGACGCGGTGATAATGAACCCGCCTTTTGATCGAGGCCGCGACTGTGACCATGTGCGTCATGCCCTCGCCTTTCTCAAGCCGGGAGGCGTGCTGGTGGCGATCATGAGCGCGCGGGCAGAGTATGGCGAGGATCAGCGCCACAAGGCGCTACACCGCATGATCGCTGCTTGCGAGGCGATCTATTTCCACGGCCGCAAATGGATCGACCTTCCCCCCGGTTCTTTCGCCCACGCCGGAACCAACGTGAACACCGTTTTGCTTGCGATCCGCAAGCCTGGCTGATCGGTGCAGGCGGTGGCAGCTGCCACCGCCTGTCCTGGCGCAGATTGAGGCGGTAAGCCGCCGCGCTGATTTGTCGCGTTTGGGGCCTGTTCCTGCCCCCTGCCGCAAGGGCTAGACCGTCTCCGCCGCTGCGCGGCTCCGCTTGGCGATCAGGCGGGTTTCCCCGCCCTTCCTTCGCTCCGCTCCGTGCAGGACGGGTGATCCCCCTCCCGCCTGACCGGCCCCGTTTGCGGCATTCCCCGGCCCAGCGTCGCCCGCTTTCGGCAGAAGTCGATGACCCGTCATCGCCTTCGGCTCAATTAGGAAGGGAAAGCCCGTGAAAATCCGTATCTACCGCCAGACCGAGCAAGACTTTGACCGGATCGAGATCGAGGGCGCGACCTTTGAAACCATCGTCAACCGGGCAGCGGTCGAGGGGCTTCAATGCAGCGGTTACAACAGCAATCCGAGCCAGCGGCTTGAGTTGCAGGGCGCACCGAAATTCAAGGGCGTTTGCGGTCCTATGTGGGATGGCGATGCGATCCGCTACGAGTGCAGCGCCACCTATGCGGAGTTGAGCGCATGAGCGCCGCCGCCGCGATCCGCACCGCGCAGGCCGACGAGCTGGGCGACCAGATCATTGCCGCAGGCTTCGCGCCGAACGGCTTTCTGCTGGACATTAACGGGGCGCTTGATGTGCCCCGCGACTTTCCCCTTTCCGCGCCGTGGAATCTGCCGTCGCGCCTGTTCCAATTCCCCATTGAGGTTATCCGCGCAGAGCAGGACGAGCCGCGCAAGATCGGCCTTCGCCATCCTTTGCTTGCCGCCCATCCTTTTGTGCAGCACGTCGAGCGCGCGCTAGGGATCGAGATCGCTCGCGATGGCGTGACGAACCGCCACGGCTACAGCAATCGCGCTCATTCGCTCTGGCATCATGCGGTGGACCTTATCAGCGCCGGGAAATGGCGTGACTTGCTGGAAACGCAGGAGTTCACCGAGCCGCGCAACATCTTCAATGCCGTTGTCTATGGCCTGACCTACTCGCACCATGAGGACAAGAAGGCGAGCGGCCACATCAGCACCGGGGAGGCCCGCCAGATCATGCGGGAAATGGGAGCGACCGAGCCGACCGATCGCGCCGCCATGCTGCGCAGCTTTTCCGCCCCGTCCCCGTGCCAGCAGGATCGCGGGGCCGAGCATTGGCCGATCAATCTTCACGGCCCATGCGCCGAGGATAAGGCATGGTCCTTCATCGTCGGGATTGAGGACGGTTGGTTCTCCTATGACCGTTCGGGTTTCCTGCAATGGTCCCCCAAGGGCCGCGACCGCTATGCCGCAGGCGATAGTGACAGCTACACCGAGGCGAGCGGCCAGACCGCTTTCGCCTTTTGACGGGATCGAGCATGGCACGTCATTGCATCCGAGAACCCCGCTACATTCCCCCGGTGCAACGCATCGGGGAACAACCCGACCTGTTCGGCGGCCCGACCCTTTCCCACGTTGCCGAGCGTAAGGGGCCGCCGAAAGGATGGCAGCGCCAGTTGCAGAAATGGGGCCGCTGCACCGTCATTGCTGATCTTGAGGCCGCACCTTTGCCCGCAATTGAACCGGCCCCGCCCCCGCCTCCGATTTTCCTTGTCGCTTGCGTAGCGGCGAAACTGGACCGTCCCGCCCCGGCGCGCGATCTTTACATATCGCCATGGTTTCAGAAGGCACGCGCCTATGTCGAAAGGCAGGGAGGGCCATGGTTCATCCTGTCCGCAAAGCATGGCCTGATCGCGCCGGAAACCGTGATCGCGCCTTATGACGAGACGCTATGCGCGATGAAGGCAAGCGCGCGCCGCCTTTGGGGCGCGCGCGTGATCGAGGCGATGGCCGACCAGATCGACGCCGCTGCGCCGCTGATCGTTCTCGCAGGCCGACACTATCGCGACCCTTTGTGGCCGCAAATCGAGCGGCGCGCGTCCGCGCCGATGGAAGGGCTTGGGATCGGCCAGCAACTCGCTTGGCTCGCTCAAGAATGGTGACGGAGTGCAGCTTGCCGTCAGGCGGTTTGACACCTTAAATTAGCCTGTGATTATGGACGCCCCCTCAGAACCCTTGTGGACGCAAGATCAGGCCATTGCCTATGAGGCAGCGCTTGAGGCGATCAATGACGTGATCGCCGGTTACAGCGAACAAATTGCACTGGAACAGGACCGTCAGAAGCCAGATGCAGCGCGTATCTCGTGGCTTGAAATGCGGACGGATCATGCGTCCGCAACCAGTCATGCCCTTACCGTCACCGATGATGAGAATGTCCGGCAAGCACTGCTGGAATACAGCGCCATGGTGCGGGCGAGGGAAGCCCCAAGGTAGCGGTCTGCCCTTCGGGCAGGCGTTGATTTGTTAAATCCCCCCGTCAGTGTCCTCCTAGCATGAGGGACGCACCAGGCCGCATCAAGGATCGGCGGTCCCCCCAATTTGCTGCGCAAATCGGCTCCCCCACCGCCCGCTAGCGCGGCCGCTTCGCGGTCCCTGACCCGACCCGGCGCGACCCTCCCCTTGGCCTTGCCAATTCCGGCAACAAGGAGGTTGTTATGTCTCATCGTCTGTTCGCTCAGCTGGCTTTCGAGCGCGCGCTTGGAAATGCAGCGATCGACGCCTTGAGGAATGCGGTCAACGACAAGGACCATTTCGATGCGGAGAGCATGTGGCCGAAAGATCCGATGTTCATCGGCAAGACGAGCGCCGACATCGAGGCTGTTTCGGCCGAGCTGGCGCAGATCATTGCGGATCGCATCAAGGATGTGCTGGACGGTCCCGGCATCCGCAACATCGAGCGCGGCGAGTGCTTTGATCCGCAGCTTGTCGCCTTAGTCCTAGAGGCCAAAGCAAAGCGCGGCCAATCCGGCTGACGCCGGGGGGGCGGGCCTGGCCCGCCCCTTTTCGCCCGTTGACCGAAACCGATGATCTCGGTGCCCCATCCAGTGCGGGCCTAGAGCTTATCGTTTAACGCTGGCTGCATTTTAGGTCGATCGCGCCCATTGTGAGCTGCGAAGGCGAACCGCCTTCGCGCGCCACTTCCTCATCAATGCAACGTTGCCTTGGGCTGCGCGTGTCCTTGGGCTGTTCTTCCACAACGTAAACGGTGCGGCCATCGGGCGTGACTACGGTTCGCACCGGGGGTCTGTTCGTGCGACTAGCCCCCGGCTGCGCCGGCACCACATACACGGTGCGGCCATCTGGCGTAGTGACGACGCGCGGGTGTTCTCTGGCAGACTGCGCGGCAACCGGCGCTGCGATCGAGAGCAACGCGCATATCTTCAATGAATTTGCCGCTACGCCCATACGCCTTCCTCACCAACCATCAGGATATGAGCCTGCGCGCCACCGACCGCAAGCAAGCGATCACAATAAGTTGATTGGCGTCGGCCCGCCCCTTCGCGTTACTTTTCAGGGGCGGGGAATGATCCCGCTAACGGGAGCCGGATAACCGCGAGGACCGGTCCCACAACCTGAAAAGGAGAGAGCCATGAAAATGGCTGTTCGCGCCATGCTTGGCGCATTGGCGACGCTTGCCCTGGCAAGCCCATCGTTCGCAGCGACCGTTGCACCAACGAGCTACCCGTTCACCCTCAAGGGAGGTGGGAACGTGGTTCAGGGCAGTAATATTTGGGCTTGCGGTTGGACTTGGCAGGCGCAAACCACCTCATCCACGGGCGGAACAATTTCCGGCGGTGTCGGAGATACCAATCCGAATTGCGGCCAGCTTTCGGTGCCCGCCACCACCTGGTCAGCTACGTCAGCTACGACCGGGGTTCTGCATGGATTCAGGATCATTGGCGGCAACCTCAATGGTTGCAGCACGTCGCAGAACGTGCCCTTCACCATTATGAAGAGCGGAAACAACGCAACGTCGTTCTTTTTCAATTCGGTGAATTTCGGGTCTAGCTGCAACTACAATGCTAACCTCAACACCGGGGCCGCGCTGACCGTAACTCCGTAGCCGCGTGCACGGGCCGGGGCATCGAACCCCGGCCCGTGCAATCTCTTCTCTCTGTGTGTCGTGGCATTTTGGCATGGGTGCGCGCCAGCTTTCAAGGATCGGCGGTTCCCCCAATTTGCTACGCAAATCGGCTCCCCCACCGCCCGCTAACGCGGCCGCTTCGCGGTCCCTGACAGCCGGCGCCGGTGCCCATGCCGGGTGTCTCCCGTCACCAACGAGAAGGAGAACCGGATGCACATCAAATTGTTTAGAGCACTGAAAGCGGCTAATCTGTCCGACGACGCCGCAGCGGAAGTTGTAGAGGCTATTGAGGAGTATATCGCCGTGAAGGTTCAGGAGGCGAACAAGGGAATCGAAAGCAAGCTGACGGCGCAAACCTGGGTCATCGGCAGTGTCGGTTTCGTCCTCGCAGTCATCGGCCTCGCGCCCGCATTCATCAAACTGTTCCAGTAAGACAAAGGGAGGCTTCGGCCTCCCTTTTTTTGCCGAACCGCCCGATTGTCAGGAGACGCAAATTGACCGACTTCGCACAAGCACGGCTCGATATGTTCGAGAGCGGTTTATTCGGCCAGGGCAATGCTTTCTGGCGCTGGATCGCCACGGACGAGGCACGGCCCTATCTGGCCGCGTTTGCCGCCGATCGCGCGCCTCCCCGTGAGGGCGAGTTTTTCGCGGTCGATCTTGCCGCAGAGGATCTACTTGATCCCGATCATCTGGCCGAGCTGGCCCAGCACATCGAGGCGGCGCACGGCTAGCGCCATGCGCGGGGTTTATCCGCGAGCGGCTTTGCGCTGTTGCTCTGCCACGTCGCGGATCATAGCTGCCCAGCATCCCAAGATCATGCCCTCTTCGTTATCGACTTCGCTTGTCGCTACCGCATAGATACCCAACAAGTTTGCGACCTCGCCCGTCTCGACAATGCCTTGGCGCGCAAGCAGCGTGGCAAAAATCGAGAGTGCTCCCCCCATTGCCCGCACCAACGGCGCATCTTGTGGCAGGCGGTCAAATTCGCGGGGCGGGTTACTGGACATAGATCGTTCCAATCAAATAAAGCGACTGCCTTTCAGGACTTATCGTCGGAAGTGCTATCCGCTGCCAATAATTCGACAACCGATAATCTGAAAACATCGGCAAGGCTCTCCAAGGTCGCAAGCGTTGGATTGCCTTGTCCGCGAACCATGTATGAAATATGCGACGCCGCAACGCCCGAGCGTTCGGACAACTCCCCTTGAGTTATGCCTAGTTTCTTTAGTTCGCGAGCGATGTTGGCCCCGAGCTGGGTCATCAACGGCGATGTTCGTTTCAGGTGTAGGGTTGGCATCGCGCTCGTTTCCTTTTCGCTAGGCGCAGAATGTCGGTTCCAACGGCATGGCGCAATAGGGTTGCTCAAACGGCTTTCTGCGCCATGGCTTTCGCGCCTAGCGCAGATGGTATAGATTGTGCGCCATATTTGGACGAGCGAGGTTCAAACCCTGCATGGACGGTCAGGACGACGCGATGAAATCGGCCATGGAGCTGTTCGCAGCTCGGCTTGCAAAGCGCGATGTGGAGAGGCCGATTACCGACCATCGAACCATCGAGCGGTTGATCGCGATGCTGGAGCCGCATGAGCAACAGGTTGTCCGCTTGCGGATCGGGCTTGGCCCCTCTCCCGCGCTCACTCTAGCCGCGACTGCAAAGATCGTCGGTGTGTCGCCAAGCCGCATCGGCCAAATCGAGGACAAGGCATTCCGAAGGATCAGATGGGTCTGCAACAACATAGACATTCACGATCGTTCGGCGTTGGATGCTTTGATCGCGCGCCGGCATGATGAAGCGGCTGAGGCCGAGCGGATCAGGAAACGCGATGCCTTGCAAAAGGCGCTAGATCAGGAGCGGAAGCGCAAGGCCAAGCAAGACCGGGATGAGGTCAGGCGAGCGAAGGCGCGCGATTCCGCTTGGAACCGTAAACTACGCATGGCGCAGGCTGAGCTTGATCGGATGAAATCCGACGCTCAGTTTTTTGCCGAACAGATCGCTCAAATCGAGCAGCGCGCTAATTGGCTGAGGGCAATTTTGCCGCGCGACCGCCAATTAGCGGCGCTGCGCGAACAGGCCGATGAAATCCGCGATGCGATCGCGAGCGCAGAAGCCAGCATATCCAACATGCTGGCTTCTCCCCCGGATGGTCCCCAGCTAGGCAAGGAAGCTTCAACAAACGATGGCCACTGATATTGAGCCGTCCCCTGCCCTCGCGCCGCAGATCGCCCGCGTTTATTTGCGCGTCAGCACCGATGCACAGGACTTACGCCGACAGGATGCCATCGTGGCCGAGGCGAAGGCAGCGGGCTATTATGTCGCGGCAGTCTATCGGGAGAAGGCATCGGGTGCCCGTGCCGACCGCCCCGAGTTGCTGCGCATGATTGCCGATCTTCAACCCGGTGAAGTGGTGATTGCCGAGAAGATCGACCGGATTAGTCGTCTTCCCTTGGCCGAGGCCGAGCAACTGGTTGAGACAATTCGTGCGCGAGGCGCGCGACTTGCCATCCCCGGCGTCGTGGACCTGTCCGACCTCGCGGCCGACGCCGAGGGCATCGCCCGCATCGTGCTCGAATCCGTTCAGGCGATGCTCTTGAAGATCGCCCTGCAGATGGCCCACGACGATTACACCGATCGGCGCGAGCGACAGCGCCAAGGTATCGCCTTGGCAAAGGCCGCAGGCCGCAGTGGAGGGCGCAAAGGCGATCGGGCAACGCACGCCCGCATTGTGGCATTGCGCGAGGCGGGCAAGAGCATCGCCAAAACCGCAGAGCTGGCCGATTGCGACCGCAGCACCGTCAAGCGGGTATGGGCGGCCCACCGTGCCGCCCAGGTGCAAGAACCCAGCCCTCAACGAAATCACCATGAGCGGAATCGCTGATCGCCCTTTCTGTTCGGCTTCAAGCCGGTGGCAGCTGCCACCGGCAGTCCCCTGCCCGCGTCATCGGACTACCAGCCAGGGCAAGAGCGGCGGAACCGCGACAGGGTTTTCCAATCGCCGCCGCGCCGATCGAGCGCAGCGACCTATGAGCGCCAATGGCCGGTGGCAGCTGCCACCGCCGCCAGTCCAAATTGCTGCATCTACTCGGGCCGTTTCCTTTGGGCGTTGCTGTCTGACGGATACGAACTCCGCATCACCACTAATGCGGGCAAGCAGAAAACCGGCCTTCGGCCTTGGGTTTCCGCAAGCGGACCCTCCCATTTTCAGCTTGCCCGCGTGGCTCAGCTCCGCCGCAAAAAATCCGTCAGCAACGCTTATCCAAAGGAGACTACCATGCAGAACATCGCTGAATTTCGGATCATCGGCCGCGTTGGCAGTGTCGATACGACCGATAAAGTCACCCATGTTTCCGTCGCCGCGAACTACAACCGCAAGGATGGCGATGAATGGAAGACCGATACGCACTGGAACCGCGTGACGTTCTTCCGCCAGCTGGCAGAGCGCGCCGCTGACTTGGGCAAGGGCGACCTGGTTCACATCACCGGACGGGTCCGCCAGAACAGCTACGAGAGCAATGGCGAAACCCGCTACTCGGTGGACCTGATCGCTGAGGGGCTGGGTATCTTGGCTCGGGGCGGGGCTGACTAAGCCCCCTTCCTTTACCTAAAGCGGGCGGCCTGGTGGCCGCCCTTTTTTGTGGACAATGCCATTTACAGACCCTAACAAGAATAGGGTATAACTATGCGAGGCATCTGTGGCGGCCAAACTGTTCAATCGTGTAGCGAGCTTGCGCGTCGCTTCCGGACTTACGCAATCCGAGCTGGCAGCGAGGATTCAAGTCTCACCTGAAACAGTCGCGGCCATCGAGAACGGCAGGCAGGACGCCACTTTGCTGACGGCGCTCCGTATGTCGCGTGCCCTGCGAACCGAGGTGCCGAACATCTTCAGGGAGCAGCCTTTCCCTAAGTTGATCGGCTCCGAGCGAGGCGAGAGCCGAACAGCTTAGGAGGCCGCTATGCGCCGTGAGATTGCCAGCAAACTTCGGCGCGCAGCCAGCGTGCTACGGACTGTCATGCTTTGGGCATCGCTTGCCCTGTGGCTTGCGATCGCGGCAATCGCGCTGATCGTCGTCCTTGCAGTCGGACTCGCGGCCTATTTCGCTTTTGGCTGGCTCGGAGTGGGAGCCGTCGCCGTCTTCGTGCTGATCGTTTTCTTCGGCAAAGACCCACCGACCGAACAGACCGGCCCGCGCCGCAAGGGCAAGGGCCTCAACCTGAATGACGATCCGAACCCATGGTATATGCAGTCGCAGTATCGCTTCGGATCGGGAAACAGCGCCGCCCATAACCGCTGGCACAAGTAGCCCGTGGCGCAGCCATTGAAGGGATTCTCAATGCGAACAATCGTAGTGACCAATGAGCGCGGCGGCATCGGCAAGACCACGCTTACCTGTCATATCGCGTGGCATCTGGCCGAGCAGGGCAAGCGTGTCGTGGTCCTGGACCTGGACAAGCAATGCCACAGTGCCGGGATGCTGAAAGCGGAGTTCGAGCAGATCGGCCCGGTTCAGTCGATTCTTGACTTCGAGCCGAACAAAGAACCTCCGGCGCTGGCCTGTTTCAAGAACACACGCCAGATCGTCGAGTTGACGACTGACAGCCCGCAGCAAGGCCAGCACATCGGCGCTTATGTCCGCGCCATTCGTGCCGGCCTTGCCAAGCACTACGACTACTGCGTGATCGACACTGCACCCGCGTGGGATGGCCGGAACCTCATGGCCTTGATTGCGTCCGATTATGTCGCGGTCCCACTGGACCCCGACAAAACCGCGCGTCAGTCGCTCAACGAAATCTCGCAAAGCATCAGCCTTGCAAACAAGGTGCGCGGGGAGGGGAACGCGACCCGGTTCGGGATCGTGTTCAATCGCGTTCAGACAACGAGCGAAGTTTCAAAAATGCTGATGGACCGCATTGGGCAGGCGCTTCCTGCCAATGTGGTGCCGCACACCATTCCACACCGCGAGCACATGCGCGAGGCGGCTCTACTCGAAGTTCCCGTTTGGCGCTTGGCAAAGGACACGCGGCGTAGCGCGCCGATCGTGCGCGAAGTCGTCTCCTACATTGTCGATCAAGCTGAGAGGGAGGCCGCATGAGCAAGGCAGCTGTCAAACCGGCGAAGAAGAGCTTTGCCGACTTCGATATGGACGCGATGGACTTTTCGGCCGTCCCCGCGAATACCGAGTTCAAGGCCGCTGGACGGTTTCAGCGCCTTCCGCTCGATGACATTGATCCAGACCCCACGCAGGTTCGCCGAGAGTTCGACCAGGCCGAGATTGATGCACTGGCCGCGACCATCAAGGACCGCGGCTTGCTGCAACCCATCGTTGTCGCGCCAACGTCGAATGGTCGCTACATCATCCGCTACGGCGAGCGGCGCTATCGCGCGTGCCGCCAGCTTGGTTTCGATCAGATCGACACCGTTCTGGATCAGGCGGACGCCGAACGCGATATTGGCCTCGACCAGTTTCTTGAGAACGAGCAACGCCAAGCCCTGAGTCTGGCCGAGCGCGTCAGTTTCATCGCGAGCCGCGTCAGTGATACGCTCTCGACAAAGGATCTAGCCGCGCGCATCGCCAAGCCGCATTCGGAAGTGAAGCGGCTCTACTCGCTGCGCACCTTGCCCGAGGACATTCTCGCCGCGTTGAAGAATTGTTCTCCGCGTGCCGCCGTCGCGATCAAACACGCGATCGAGCTGGACGAGCAGGCTACGCGCAATTTCGTGGTCGCAAACGAAAATCCAACAGCCGCCGCCTGTGAGCAGTTTCTTGCTACGCTCCAAGGCATTCCCGAGGAAGAGAGTGCGCAGGCCGGTGCCGCTAAAGCGATTGACGATCCAGCGCCGCCCCAAACTTCGCGCGCGCCGGTGGCAGTTGCCACCAGTGCGACGGATGAACGTCAGGAGCGGCCCGAACCGGATGCCCGCGCCGACGAGCGGGAAGGGGAGGGCGCAACGCTTGCCGATCCTTCCGATCACAAGCCGCGCACCCCTCGTCAGCCGAAAGAGGCCACCGACGCACCGGCCATCATCATTCAGGGCCGTCGCGGGATTGTTCTAAGCGGCCAGGTTACGGTTCGGTTCGACGGCGAGGCCGCGCCCCAAACCTTCGACTTCTGATAGCTTTTACCGTCCACGTTCACTCAGCATCGAGGCGACGTGGAATTTAGAGCGGTGGCAGTTGCCACCGCTTTTTGTTTGTGGGGTAGGTATCTACTGTATGGCAGGATAAGCCTTGCGGCGGCTAATGTTAACCGTTACGCTCAATCCCATCGGATCGCGCTTCACGGTTGGGAGATACCTACCCCACATGGAAAAGACGCTGGGCTTCAAGATCGAGGCGACCAAACTCGCAAAGATCGACGCGCTCGCGCAGACAAGGGGAGGGCGCGGCCCCTTTATGCGTCAGCTGGTGGACGCCGTGCTCCGGCAGTCCGGGGCGGCCAGCGAGGCCGCGCCTGTTGCCGACCGCGAGGCCGCTGGCGAGCATCGCCTTTATCTTCGTCCGACCGAAACCGAACTGGCCGTGATCCGCCATCGCGCAAAAGAGCGCCGCATGACCCCGGCGACCTGGGCCATGGCTCTTGTGCGGCGACACATCGGCATTGCCGCGCCTGTCGATCGCGAATTGCGCGAGGAGCTGTTGAATTGCCGTCAGGCGTTGCAGCGCATTGGGCGCAACGTGAATCAGATCGCCCGAGCCGCGAACAAGATGGCGCTGGCGGACAATGCAGCGGAGATCGCCGGCGAGCTGCAAAAGGTCAACGACCTGCGCGCGGCGATCGGCGCTGCCGTCGAAGGTATCGGCGCTGCTACGAAAGCTGACCTGTCCTATTGGGAGGTTTCCAGTGAGCGACTTTGACAGCAGCTTTGAGGCGGGACAGCTCGCCGCGCTGTTCAAACCAAAGCTGACCAGCGACCCGAACAGGCGCGGGGCTGACATGTTGCTGCGCTCGCTGAGTTCGAGGCGGGCAGGCCAGGGCGGGAGCACCCGGGCGCGGCTTGCCCGCGTTGTCAGCCGTGCTCCGGAGGTCATGGTCAAGGTTACGGGCAGGCCGAAGGGCAAGAACCACGCGGCTGCGCATTTCGACTATATCGGTCGAAAAGGCGATGTGCCGCTTGAAACGCGTGATGGCGACATTCTGACTGACAAGGAAGATCGGGCGGAGCTGGCGCGCGATTGGGGCGATCCTGTCTATTGGCGTGACAATTCTACCGTAGCCGCCGTGAGCATGGTTTTTTCGATGCCGTCAGGGACAGACCCCGACAAGGTTCTTTCAGCGGTGCGCGAGGTCGCGCGGAGCGAGATCGGGCATGAGTGGGATTACGTCCTGGCGCTGCATACGGACACACCGCGGCCCCACGTTCATGTGACGGTTGCGGCGCGCGGTGACACGGGAAGACGCTTCAACCCGCGACCTCAAACGCTGCATCATTACCGAGAGCGCTTTGCCGAGGAATTGCGGGCGAGGGGGGTTACAGCGGAGGCAACGCCTCGCGCAGCGCGTGGTGTCGGCCGAGCCGGTCAAAGCATGGCCCTGAATCGGATGCGGCAGCGCTACATGGCCGGCACCGCACCTGCGCCGTTTGCCAATCAGAAAATCACTGCCGCCGCACGCGACCAGCTGGCGGGACGGTCCACCGCTCCGGATTTCGTGGTGCGCGGGCGGCAGGCATGGAATGAGACGCATCGCCGCTATCTAGCCGCCGCCAAGCGGCTTGAGGTAAGCAGCGATCCAGCTGATCGCCAGCTTGCCGACCAGGTGCGGGAGTTTGTGGGGGCAGGGCGAACGCCTACAATCCATGAGCGATCGGTTGCCGCGATCGAGCGGAAGAGGCAGAACGAACGATCTAGGGACCGCGATCGTTCGCGTGAAGGGCCAGAACGCTAGAGTCAGACTCGCTCAGGTTTGCACATAGCCCGAGTGTCGGAGGTAGTTCGCGCATTCGGCTGGCCTGAAGCGGTTGAGGATGAGCTTGAGGGCGTCGCAGATGGCTTCGAACGATCGGGGTGCGGCGCGGCGTAGCAAGGCTTTGAGCTTGGCGAAGGCCTGTTCGATCGGGTTGAAGTCGGGGCTGTAGGGCGGGAGGTAGAGCAGTCCCATCCCGGCGTCCTCGAGGCATTGGCGGATCCCGGCCACCTTGTGCGCCGGCAGGTTGTCGCAGACGACAATGCTGCCCGGCCGCATCTCGGGGATCAGGTGTTCGACGAGCCATTGCCGGAAGATGCTGCCGTTCATCGGTCTGTCGATCAGCATCGGCGCGAGGATGCCATCGTGCTGGAGCCCGGCGACGAAGGTGGACGTCATCCAGTGGCCATGCGGCGCCTGGCCGTAGAGCGGCTTGCCCTTGCGACCCCAGCCGCGCAGCCGGGTCATGCTGGTCGTGGTCCCGGTCTCGTCGACGAACACCAGCGAAGCGAAGTCCAGCCCGGCCTGCGCCGCGCGCCAGATGTCGCGGGCGATGACGACATCGGGCCGGTCCTGCTCAGTCGCGAAGATGGTCCTTTTTTTTGTGCCGCAGCCCGAGCCGCCTGACCATCCGCCAGACACTCGCGTAACTGACCGCGACGCCGCGCCTGGCAAGATCGTCCCGCACCTCGCCCAGCGTCAGCTCGGACGCCTGCGCCAGCCGATCGGCGATCCATCCCGCTTGCTCCGTCAGCTTCGAGCGCCGGTCGCCACCCATCGGCCGCGCCGCATGGCTCGTCGTTCGCTGATAGCGTCGATACCAGTTGCCCGCCGTGCTCGGCGCGATGGCGAACGCCGCCCCAACGTCACGGCAGCTCCTCCCCGCCGCCATCGCCGCAACGACACGGTCGCGCAGATCATCTGAATAAGGCTTGCCCATCCCATGCCGGCCTCCGTCCCAGCCAGCACTCTGAATCAGAAAATCAGCCCGATGGGAATCCTCGCCGATTCAACTTGGTCGCATCCGACTCTAGCTACTTGCCGTGCTTGGTCCAACCAACGCTGTTTGCACGTTCCAAGGCGATCAAGGCGTCTGATACCGCCTTCTGCGCGACTAGAAGATATCCTTCGGCAATGCTGGGCCATGTTAGCTCATCGAACGGATTTGTGACGTTGCCGTTGAAATAATCGAGAGGGCTCTGTTGCAAACATGGGGCACGGCCGCGCGGCGTCACCCAGTTGGGGGATTAGGCAGCATTGGCGAAATGCTTATTGAGCATAATCATGGTTTCGGTCAGGGCCGAGGGTCCAATTCCGAATGCTCTTTCAACCAGGCGCACCTCCCCCATGATACCTGGCTGCAGGCACCATGCCTGGGCCTGTCCTTTGCGTAGGGCGCGCATGACCTCGAAGCCCTTGATCGTGGCGTAGGCCGTTGGCATCGACTTGAAGCCACGTACCGGCTTGATCAGCATCTTCAGCTTGCCGTGGTCGGCCTCGAGCACGTTGTTCAGATATTTCACCTGCCGGTGCTCGGTTTCCGCCGCCAGTTTGCCTTCGCGTTTCAGCTCAGCGATTGCTGCGCCGTAGCTGGGTGCCTTGTCGGTATTGAGTTTGGCCGGCTTTTCCCAGTCCTTCAGGCCACGAAGAGCTTTGCCCAGAAAGCGCTTCGCCGCTTTGGCGCTGCGTGTCGATGACAGATAGAAATCAATCGTGTCGCCCCGTTTGTCGACCGCCCGGTACAGGTAGGTCCATTTGCCCCGCACCTTTACGTAGGTCTCATCCAGACGCCAGCTCGGATCAAAGCCGCGCCGCCAGAACCAGCGGAGACGCTTCTCCATCTCCGGCGCGTAGCGCTGCACCCAGCGATAGATCGTCGTATGATCGACATCGATCCCACGCTCGGACAGCATTTCCTCGAGATCACGGTAGCTGATGCCGTATCGACAATACCAGCGCACCGCCCATAGGATGACCTCGCCGGTAAAATGCCGTCCTTTGAAATCGTTCATCGCAACTGACCTTGACAGTACATGAGCCCAATCTTGGAAACCGTGTCAGAGTTTGCAACAGAGCCAATTATAATCTGCCGATCTATGATCCGCTGTGGGCCGCGATCCAGGATCATGATCTGGCGATCACCTATCATGTCGGCACCTCGAAGGATCCGCGCGGCGCCAGGGGCAATGGCGGGGCGATCATAAACTATGTGGTCCATGCGCTGGCGCCAACGATGGAGCCGATCGTCAACATGTGCTCCTCCGGAGTGTTCGAACGCCACCCGAAGCTGCGCGTGGCGACGATCGAGGCGAATGCAGGCTGGGTGCCGTGGATGCTCCAGTCGATGGACGAGGGCTACAAGAAGCATCACATGTGGGTGCGTCCCAAGATGAAGATGCTGCCGAGCGAATATTACCGCGCGAACTGCTTCGCCTCCTTCGGCGAGGACGAGGCGGCGCTCCGGATGTGTGATGCCTACAAGCTGCAGGATTGCCTGATGTGGGCGAACGACTACCCGCATCATGAGGGATCCTGGCCGCATTCGGCAGAGGCGATCGAGCGGACATTCGATTCCTTTGTGGACGAGCCGACGCGGGCGAAGCTGTTGGGTCTGAACGCCGCCCGGATGTTCAGGTTCGACGTTCCCGCCGAATATACGGCGCGCCATGCCGGATGAGGTGCGGATCGGGGACAAGTCTGACGGCACATTGGAGTTAGTGGAGCGGCGAGAGCGCCGTGACCTGCCTGAAGATGCTCAGGCTCTGTCCCGTCTGCTGGCGGAGCGCTTCAGCTGCCGGGCCTTTCGCCCCGAACCCGTGCCGCGTGCCACCATCGAGGCGATGCTCGAACTGGCCCAGATGACCCCGTCCTGGTGCAATTCGCAGCCTTGGGAAGTGATCGTTACCGACGGCGCGGCCACCGATCGCCTGCGCACCGCGCTGTTCGATCACGCGTCGAAAGCCGATTACCCGGCCGATACCGGCTATGAGCCCGATGTCGAATTCCCCCAGGCCTATCGCGGGGCTCCGTTGCGCGATGCCGTACGATGGCAATGTTGGAGGAATCTATGAGCGTCGACCGCCTCGATGAGCTGATCGCCAAGGACGAAATCCGGGATCTCCTGCACGCCTATTGTCATGCGAGCGACCGGGTCGATCTCGAGCTGCTTGAGGCTCTTTTCCATGCGGATGCCGAACTCGACTATGGCGTGTTCCAGGGAGGGCCGAAGGATTTCATCCGTCACTGCGAAGCGACGCTTCCGCGGTTCGAGGGGACGAGCCACACTCTCAGCAACATCACCATCAATGTGTCAGGTGATACCGCGTCCAGTCTCAGCTACATCACCGCGCTCCATTTCAATGGATCAGGTGATACCGGCCCGTTCGATATGGTCGGCTATGCCCGCTATGTCGATTATCATCAAAGAAGAGACGGCACCTGGAAGATAGCGCGGCGGACCGTGATCTACGACTGGACCACCATCACTGACAGCACGTTCAAATGGCCGAAAAGTTACATTCGGAATCTCGGCAAGCGTGGCCCCGACGATCTTGCCTGCCGGATTATCCCGGGGGCCGGGCTGTCCCGTGAATGAGGTCAAGGTCGGCATCATGCTGCCGACGCACGTTCCCCGCGAACAACCGTTCAGCACCAATCTGCTGGTCGAGACGGCACAATGGGCGGAGGCGCAAGGATTCGATACGCTCTGGGCTGGCGATCACATCGTGCACCCTTGGCAATTTCTTGAATCCTTGACCAGTCTGACGTGGGCAGCGGCCCATACTTCCAGGATCGAGATAGGCACCTGCGTATTGCTGCTGCCGATGCGACAACTGGCCGTGGTCGCCGCACAACTGTCGGCGCTGGCTGTCTTGTCGCAAGGCAGGTTCAAGCTCGGAATCGGCGTCGGCGGGGAATGGCCGCGGGAATGGCAAGCCGCAGGCATCTCACTGAAAGAGCGTGGAGCGCGGCTGGACGAAGCCATCCCGCTTTTGCGGCGGCTGTTCGCGGGGGAAGCCGTTGCATTTGAAGGCCGGTTCACGACCTTGCCCGATGTAACCCTGGGCCCGGCGCCGCCTCACATACCCTTTTATCTTGCTGGTCGCGCACCCGTCGCTCTGGCGCGTGCCGGGACGGCTGCCGATGGCTGGATAGGTTTTTTTCTGACGCCTAACGGGTTTGCGCGTGACAACAAGATCATTGATGAGGCGAGGCGCCAGGCCAATCGTCTCGATCAGTCGTTCCAGCGTGGAATGCTGCTGAACTTCCACATCGACAGCAGTGATGAAATCGCGGCTGAGAAGTCGCTGAATATGAATCTTGGGTTCCCACGGGAACTTAAGCTCGCCGGAAACACCCATCAATTGAAAGCGTTCGCACTCGCCGGTACGGCTCGGTGCATCATAGATCGACTGAAGCAATATATATCGGTCGGCTGCAACATGTTCAGCCTTGCTCCAATGGACAAGCGGGATAGAGAATACAGAGAGCAGCTGCAAATATTGGCGAATGAAATACTTCCGGAAATAAGATAATGTTTAAACGAACGTACGTTTCATAGTATAATATACATTTTCAATGCTTCTGGAAAATGCAGAATGATGAGAGCCGTAATTATTACGGTTTAGTAAGAGCACTCGCGGGTCAAGCAACATCAGCGGCCTTAGTTCTCTTTTGAAAGCGTTTTCCAGAGCTGCCATCGGTGAGGTGCTTCGCGTCGCCGTTGAAGACGCGAAGCAGACTTTCATCACGACCAGGACAATGAACATGCCTCGCGACCACAGGCTGGAGTCCGATCCGTCGGCGTTGCTCTGGCCGAAAGTACGCTGCCATCAACCTTGTCGATTTGGATCGTCCATTATGAAGACTCCGGCTGTCGATATGCCTCCCCGGGAGCGTCTGGAGAAGTTTATTCAATAGCCGTTTTCGCCGTTTTTCTGCGGATTTTTGAGGTGGTCTTGGTTGATAATACCAAACGCTGTCGGATGTCTCGGGAAAGCTATTTGCGACGCCACCGCTATTGGACAAGCGCTTGCGTGCTAAGTATTTGAAAACGCTTGGTGACCCCTACGGTTAGATCACCTGTTGTGCAATAGAACTCAGATCGTCTCAACTATTTGAAAACGCTTGATTCGTGTTTCGAGCACTATAGCACGGTGTATCAACCGATGCCGCAATATCGCGCCTAAAATGTGGTACGGTCTGGCGTCGCGCAAAAGGAATTTTGCTGTGGCTTTGACTGCGCTCAAGGTCCGCAATGCCGGTCCCGGCCGGTATGCCGACATTCATGGTCTCTACCTCGTCGTTCGCAAAAGTGGTTCGCGCTCCTGGGTGCTTCGAATGCAACACAAAGGCAAGCGCCGCGATTTCGGTCTCGGGCCAGTTCATGACGTGTCACTTGCCGATGCACGAAGCCTGGCGGCCGACATCAGGCGCATGATTCGCAACGGCATCGATCCGGTGACAGAGAGAGGGCTCCAGAGGAAAGCCGCCCCAACCTTTGAGACAGTCGCCCGGCGCTGCTATGAAGCGATGCGAGGCGGATGGAAGGATCAGCGCCATGCTTCGTGGATATCGAGCTTCGAGAACCACATCTTTCCGACGATCGGCAGCAAGCGGGTCGATGAGATCGACACCGCTGCCGTGCTCGGGGTGCTGGAGCCGATCTGGCTGACCATCCCGGACACGGCGCGAAGGCTGTTCCAGCGAATCGGCGCGATCCTCGACTACGCCCATGTCAAAGGCTGGATCGCAGAGGAGGTGTCGCTGCGGTCCGTGCGGCGTGGTCTGCCCCGCCAAACCAACAAGGCCCAGCATCGCATAGCGATGCCCTATCAGCAGATTCCGGATTTCATGGACACGCTCTTCGCGTTGCCGCCCTCGGTCGGACGCGATGCTCTCAAGCTCACGATATTGACGGCGGTACGGTCGAACGAGACCCGGCTTGCCATCTGGAGCGAGTTTGATCTTGAAAAGGGCATCTGGTCGATCCCGGCGACTCGCATGAAGATGAAGGAGCCGCATGTCGTGCCGCTGGCACTAGCCGCGTTGAGCTTGCTCAAGCGGCTTCATGGGGACGCGCTGTATGAACTGGATGGCAAGCACAGCGAGAAACTGGCCATGCTGCAATCCAAGTTCGTGTTCGCAGGCAGCACGGGCAAGCCGATCAGCGACATGACCATGACCAAGGTTCTGCGCGACATGAAGATCGTGGCCATCACGGTTCATGGGTTTCGGTCAAGTTTCACCGATTGGGCGGCCGAACAGACCGACACGGCCAAGGAGATCGCGGACAAGGCCTTGGCGCATAAAGTGGCGAATGCTGTCGAGGCCGCATATCGGCGAACCGACTTCTTCGACAAGCGCCGCGTGCTGATGAAGCTTTGGGCGACCTATCTGACCGGCTGCGCGGACAATGACCAGGACGCAGGACCGCCGTCCAATGCGAAAGCGAAGGAATTGGCGCGCGCTGTTTGAGTGCGCTCTGCCTTGAAAACATTCCCTGAAAGGAATATGTGGCATGAGTTGGGATGTCGCGTTTGACGCGGAGTTCCTAGCGTGGCTGCAAGGTCAGGACGATCGCATTCGTATCGCGATCTTCCAGCGCGTGGAATTGCTTGCGCAGATCGGCCCGAGCCTTGGGCGTCCGCATGTCGATACGCTGCAAGGGTCGGCACATTCCAACATGAAGGAGTTGCGTGTGCAGATCGGCGGTGAGCCCTGGCGGATATTTTTCGCCTTCGATCCGAAGCGGTCGGCGATCTTGCTGGTTGGTGGCAACAAGGCCGGCGACAAGCGCTTCTATGACGTAAACATTCCAATCGCCGATGCGCGTTACACGCGTCATCTGGCGAGCCTGGACGGAGACAAATGATGGCGGTGCGGTGGGAAGATGTGAAGGCGGCGATGCCGCCACAGGAGCGCGCCGAGATCGAACAGGGCGGTCAGGAGCTCGCGGCGGAATATCTATCGCTGCGCGAGCTTCGGAAGGCGCGACGGCTGTCGCAGCAGGCGGTCGCTGAGAAGCTTCACACCAATCAGGCCGGCGTCTCGAAGATCGAAAAGCGCGCCGATCTCATGCTTTCGACGCTGCGCGGCTATGTCGAGGCGGCGGGCGGAAGTCTGGAACTTGTCGCGCGCTTCCCCGATGCACCTCCGGTCAGGATTGACCAGATGCGCGATCTTGGAAAGCGTGCTGAGTGACGCCCCTTGGGAAAGGGACGTCACCTCGCTTACGCTCGGATATATCTGCGTTGCCGAGCCTCCTCGGCATAGCTGCTGAGCGGCTTGTCGGCCTCAAAATACAGGTCGCGTTCGACCTTGAGGCCGAGAGGACCACGCACGCTCTTAAATTCCGTGAGGGAGAAGCTGCCCAACTCAGGACATTGGCAGCCCAAATCCGCCAAGCCGAAGGCCACTGACGGATCAGTGCAATCAAGTTCGGTGATAAGCCACGTGCAGTTCGCATCCGGAATGAAGCTTCACGACAGGGAGCGGGTCATGAAAGACACTCAGGAGCGTCTTGCGATCATTGACGAGAAGCTGCTGGCGTTGTGTGTTGGTGATGAGGGTCATTTGAAATCTCCATGTGAGAGGTGGCCCCCGGCCGATTGCCGGGGCGGGCGCGTCACCGCGACCAGATGAGTTGAAAGGTCTCGCCGTCCTAGGCTGCGATCAGGGTCGCGTAGATCGGGTTCGGAAAGGTCGGATCGTCGAACTTGACCGAGAAATAGTCGCGGACGGCAGTCGAGTGTTTGTGCCAAACCGCGCCGCACTCGATCGAGCCTGCGACCAGCCGATAATCGGGAGCCTTGTCGTTCTCCCGCGTCGGATTGTGGATCATCCGGGCGGTGAGCTTGAGGGTCAGGGTGTTAATCTCGCCAACGAAGCTGTCGTCATCGGCGGAGTATTTGAAGGTTCCAATACCAGCCATCGTCTGTCTCCTGCTTCTAGCCCGCGCTCATCGCGGCCTCGTGGCGGTTCGCAGGGCAGGGCGAGCGCCGACCCGGAGGGCAGGAGCGAAGCGGCGGACGGCCGAGACACGATTTTCTTGGATTTGCGCGGAATGGGCGGGCACCGCCCAGGGAAAGAAAATTGATGATCGGTCGTTGCGGCTCAGCCGATCGAGGCGCAAGCCGTCCGTGTCCAAATCCGCCATGGAGGGAGGACGTGATGATGTGGGCAATGGCGTCGAGCCAGTCGCGCAGCTCGTCGACGATCGGCCTGGATCGCGCTTGGCGGACGGCAAGACGCTCCTCCGGCCTGCGGCCCGGATCTCGCGCGCGGCGGCCCCCTGGTGCTGGCCTACTGCATGGCGCACGTACGGCGCTACTTCTTCGACCGGCCGCAAGGGCGCGGGCGCGCCGATCGCCACCGAAACGCCGCGCTGGCGCTGGTGTGGACAAGAGCCTGAAATGAACGCATTGAGAAAGGGCAGCAGCAGCATTATGCTGATCGGATAGGCGTTCACTGGCGTCATGTGCGTACGTTGAGCCGGGTGCCGTATCTGACGGTCACGTGGGTGAACAAGTTTTTGAAACATCGAATTGAAAACCGCCGCAGCTATTGAATTAACATGAGATGCACACCCGGAAATCGATGTTGTGACAATCCAGTGTCGAATTCTGAAATATGAGATAACGATCATGCCCAAATTTATCGAAGTTCTGGAGAATATTGAGCATAGTCTTGGCCGGGATATATGCACATGTGAGCATAAGATTGTCGTGTATCTTTATGATTACGGTCCATCGCCAGCCAGAGCCATTCGCCCTTTCTGTACCGGATCGACCAGCAAGTTCTTTGATGCGCTGAGTAAGCTCGCCGCATGCGGAGTGCTGGAAGTCATCGACGAGCAGGCGAAGATCAGAATTTATCGGCTTGCCAACGAAATAGCGGAGATGATCGATCGTCAAATGCTGGATCTGAATGACTGGTTTATGTCAGACTCCAAGGACCACACGTCTTCGTTCAGCAAAGAAATGCGCCATTCACACGATATCGTAAGAAATCGCTTTAAATCTCATACATTTTATTGCGACTATCAAATAATAAGATATCTGTACGAGATGAAGAGACTTTCCTCTTCAGAGCTTCGTGATTTATGCTCGTGGTCCAGCACGATATTCTACACATCGATTGAATCGATCGTTGAGGCCGGGCTCGTCATCAAGGCGCATAATCCGAGCGACAAACGGCGGGTTTCCTATCGCCTTTCACGCCGAACCCGAAAAATGCTGGATGCCGATCTGGGCATGTTCCGGTCTTGGTATATCAGCAAGTTGAACGTCGCCAAATTGCCTGTGGATATGGCCGACAGACTGGTCAACTGATCGGGCGCATACCTTATGTCATGCTGCGGCAACGGCGACTGCGACGGCTCCCATGCGCGGGATACCCGAAATTGGGTCATGGTCCACATCCATGCGCAGCAGCCTGTTCACGTTCGTGCCAACCGCGAATGGATCATCGTCTTCCTCAGGGGCGGCGCCATATCCATGACTGATCGAGACCACGCCCGGCCGTAACGTGTCGTCGCTCGCCAGAACCGCCTTCACCTCGCCGTATCGCGATCTGATCGAAATGAGGCTGCCCGGCTGAAGGCCGAGCCTGTCGAGATCGTCGGGGGCCATGTATGCAGGATTATATCTCATCTTGTGAATACCGGGAACGCGGCGATGCATCGAATTGACGATAGCATCATTTCGTCGCGTAATGAGCCGAAAGCGATAAGGATCCCGGTCGTCAGCGCCCACGGACTCCGCTGCTACGCCTGCGAGTTCCTCCAACATAAAGGCATCGGCTATATTGAGCCGGTCGCGACAGTCCGGATCGCGTGGCCCCACGATCTGCTGTGCCGACCTATAGATCTTGCCGGTGGGATGGCGTCGAACCTCATCAAGTGGTACGCCCGATCCCCGCAGCACCAGATCGATCACTTCGTCGGACGAAGGTTCCCCGTCTCCATATTGAGACGGTGTTCCATCAACGCCGAATAATTGCAGAGGGCGGCCCATTTCCCGAGCGACACGATAGAAGAGCTGCCATTCCTCGATCAGATCGGATTCCGCAGGTGGATCGAGCAGCGCCGGAGTATATTGGGCATAAGGCACGTCCCAGCCATAGCCATGATGCAGATTTTTGGTGATCTCCACGAGCTGCGTCGTTGCCGGCGTTTCAAGTATCTGCTTTGTCGCCAGCACATAATGGGCAAGGCGGGCCGTTTCCGAAAATTCGACATTGGGGATGACGAGAAGCTCAAGCTTTGACATGGCTTCATGCGCCAGCGCCGAATCCGGCCATGCGGCTAGGGGGTTTCCGAGGCATATCAGCGCGCGTATTCGCCCTTCACCGGGCGTGAGGATCTCCTCAGGAAGGCCGCTGGTGGGAAATCCGGCCACGGATTGTTTCAGATCGCGTACCCTGAGCGATGCGCCTGTAAAGGCGCCCCAGGGCGCCAAGGGCTGCGCTTTCGGTTCGACCTTCGCGGTGAGAACGGCGGAAGCAGTGAACATGTCGCCCGCGCGCGGCCAGAAACCCCGGATCGATTGGAGGCAGAGGAGCAGATAGAAGCAAAGATTACCATGCCCGGTCATGCTGATGCCGGTGCCGCCTGCAATATATGCCTTGCGCGCTTCACCCAATATCCTGGCCGCTTCGTGCAGATCGTCGGCGCTTATACCCGCTCGTGCAGCCACATATTGCGGATTGAACGGTTCGACGGCGCGAGCAAGCTGATCAAAGCCATCAACATTTTCGGCCAGAAATGCTTGATCGATCGCGCCGTCAGCGATCAGCAGGCGAACGAGCCCGGCGAGCACGGATACATCCTCGCCAGGGCGAATCTGGAGGTGAATATGGGCTCGCCGGGCCGTCTCGGTACTCCGCGGATCGATGACGATCAGCTTCATCCCGGCATTCACGCCATCCTTGAGTTGGCGGGCCGGATTTTGGGATAGGTATTGCTTAGAGATGACAGGGTTGCCGCCGACGATCAAAGCCGCGTCGGCCTCTGCGGACGCTATCCGGCCTCCCAGCCACTTTCCGTGAAGCGCGTTCGCAATCGGCAATCCGGGCTGATCCAGGGTGGCGGCGGAGAAGCTCATGGGCGATCCGATCGCGTTCATGAACGATGCCGCGACGCTCGACAGCACCGGATAGGGAACGACCGAATTGCCATAATAGAGCGCAATCGAGCGTGGCCCATGCTCTTCTAGCAGGCGCGACAATTTATTCCCTATTTCGGTGATCGCCTGGTCCGTACCGATGCGATGATGCCGTCCATCCGCTTCTTTTTTCAGGCTGAACAGCAAGCGATCCGGGTTGAGATGGATTTTGGGAAGCGATCTGCCTTTGACGCAGGTATAGCCGCCGTAAAGAGGCGTTGAACGATCTCCCATCACGCGGACAGGCAGTCCTTCGTTGAATTCTATCGTTGTAGGACAAGAAGCGGTGCACAAGCGACAGAATGTCGATGCGGTCTTCATCATCCCTCCTCTTCCTGATTATAATGAGACGCCATTGCGCGGTTTCGCGCAGCCCGCGCCATCCCTCAGCATTGAGGGAATTAGGTGGGTTAGGCGTGGCGCTCGTCCGCAAGATGCCATCACAGAAAGATTCTCTGTGATGGCATCCGCTGCGAACCACGAGGGACACAAATAATCAATTCATCTGGGAATCTTTAGATCGAACACCTCAATCGCGGTTTCGCCGAGTATTTTCTTTGCGTAGACCGGGCCAACCCGTTGGACGATATCGTTCACGACTTTCTCGGTGTAACCGTGACTGCCCTCATTATGAGGATAATCGGTGGCCCACATCACGCGATCGGCACCGATATAATCGATGAGGTCAAATCCCACCTGATCGGCCATGAACGTGGCGTAGCAATGCTCTCGCCAATATTCGGTCGGCCTGCGCTTGATTTTGGGATCGAGGAATCGACCCCAGCTATCGAAGATCATCTCGGCATCCTGCAGCGCTCCGGGAACCCAGTTGATTCCCGCCTCGGCAAAAACAACTCTGAGCGTGGGATGGCGATCAAAGATGCCGCCGAAGATCATATCGCCGAGGCTGCGCCGGAAAGGCATGAACGTCGCGAGCAACCCGGCCCCGACGCCCCCCGGCCCCTCCAGATTAGGATTTTCCCCGATATGGTAAGTGATTGGCAGGTGGCAATCCTCCGCCGCGGACCACATATCGTCGAGATCATCCGTCGCGTAGTTCACCTTGACGCCGGCGGGACTGTTGCCTGCGTTCACCGGCAGCATCGCAGCTTTCAGACCAAGGCGCTTGATATGCTCGATGGAGGCAGCGGCCTTAGCGCTATCCCAGTAGACCGGTATGCCTACTCCGTGGAACCTGCCGCCCGATTCTTTTTCGAGGTCGGCGAGATATTCGTTGTAGATTCTGAACAGCCACTCGCGCATCTCCAGGTCCGGATGGTGGAGGTATAACATCAGCCATTGCGGATAGACGATTTCCATGGAGACGCCGTCATCGTCAAGATCGGCCATGCGCGCCTTGAGATCGCGAAAACCAGGTCGATTGAAACTTGCCAGCAGCTCTTCAATGGGACCGGCCAGAAGGTTTTCATGCCGGATCCCGATGCACAGATTGCCACGCTCGTCGATCCAGATCCGCGGCATGCGATCCTTGAGCGCGGCGGGCGCGCGCTCGTAGAATATATCTTCGGTGATGTTCCAGTGGCTATCGCTCGAAACGAGCACTGTTCCCTCGGGCAGCCCAGCGGAACGTCCCTTGAGTGTGCGATTGAGAGAGACCTCAAGATCCTCCAGCGCCATCATTCGCGGTGACTTCTGGGTGAGAGTACTCATAACCAATGTTTCTCCTAAAAGGGCAGCCCGCTTTCGCGTTTGGCCAGGGAAAACTGTCCAGGCATGCCGACTTCTGCTTCATCCGCATTTCGTCGACTGACATGCTAATCGTCCGATGCCGAAACTTCTATAGCGGCGCGAAATAACCATGTCAACGGCGGTCGGATTTTAGGCCAGCGTGGCGGAGTAAAAGTAGGCCACTGATTGTGGCGCGGATGATATGCAAAGGGCCCCGATCGGGGCCCTTTGCATATTTGGCGTTTTCGGCGGGGGGCTGGAGGCGGCGTGGGCGGCCTGGTTTTACTCCGCCCCGGCAGCGCGGCGGCGGCGCGCAGACTGCTGGAGGCGATAGCTGTCACCGTTCATGGTGAGGATGCTGACGTGATGGGTGAGCCGATCGAGCAGCGCGCCGGTGAGGCGCTCCGAGCCCAGAACCTGTGTCCAGTCCTCGAACGGGAGGTTGGACGTGACGATCGTCGATCCCCGCTCGTAGCGCTGCGAGAAGGTCTCGAACAACAGTTCTGCGCCGGTTGGCGAGAGGGGGACGTAGCCCAGCTCATCGACGATGAGCAGCTTCACCGCCGCCAGCTCGCGCTGCATCCTTAGCAGCCGCTTTTCGTCCCTGGCCTCCATCAACTGGTTCACCAGCGCCGCAGCGGTCGTGAACGCGACCGTGAAGCCTTTCTGGCAGGCCGCCAGCCCCAGGGCGAGCGCCACGTGGGTCTTGCCCGTCCCGCTGTTGCCCAGCGCGATGATGTTCTCCCGCCGCAGGATATATTCACCCCGCGCCAGTTCCAGCACGAGCATCTTGTTGAGGCTGGGGATGGCGGTGAAGTCGAAGCTGTCGAGGCTTTTCACCGCCGGGAACCGGGCGGCCCGGATTCGGCGCTCGACTGTGCGGCGTTCCCGGTCGATCAGTTCCAGCTCGATGAGGCGCAGCAGGTAGCGGCTATGGTCGACGCCGTCGCGCGCACATTCCCGGGCCAGCTTCTCATATTCGCGCAGCACCGTGGGCAGCTTGAGCTGCTTGAGATGATGCGCGAGCAGAACCTGCGGCGTGCCCGCCGTAGTGCCGGCGGGCATCTTGTCCTCGTTCGCCCGGCTCATGCCGCCAGCCCCGGCACGAGCGCGGTATAGTCGGCGGCGCACGTCGTCTTCACCTCCATCCTGGGGAGGTGGGGATAGGCCGCCAGATCGAGCCGGGCGGGTCGGCGCTCAATGCGCGCCAGCGCGATCTGCTTGACCGCGTCGAAGCCGATGGCGCCGATATGGATCGCCTCGTTCACCGCAAAGGTGACCACTTCCATCGGAATCGCCTCGAGCAGGCGCAGAACCTGGATGAACTCGCGTTTGCCCTTGTTGCCCATCCGCCCCTCAAGAAGGTGACGCAGATGCTGGAACACCTCGGGCAAGGCCCAGTCCTGTAGCGCGGCGGCCTGATCGAGCGCATTGGGCTTGGTCTCGATCAGCGCCAGATAATGGAGCGGGTTCGCCACGAACATGGCCTCGCCATAACAGCGGGGATGCCGGGCGATCTCCTCGCCGCCGCACAGGATTACGACCGCGTCGACGAAGCCCTTCACTACGACGTCCTGGAAGCCGTAACGGGTGGGCACCGAGTAGTCGTTGGTCCGGTAGCGCACCAGCGCGGTCGAGGACACGCGCGCACTGCGCGTCTCGCAAGGCTCGAACGCCCCCGCCGGCAAGGGGCGCATCGCCGCCAGATCGGCCAGCAGCCGTGCGCCGATCGTCTCGCTGTGGCGGCCCGCCCGCTCTTCCTGCCGGGCACGGCAGCGACGCTCCAGTTCGGCGTTGAAGGCATCGTAGCTCGCCGCGTGCGGGATAGGCACCATGAAGTGTGACCGGGCATGCTTCACCAGGCCTTCGACCTTCCCCTTGTCGTTGCCTTTGCCGGGACGCCCGAACCGATCCGTGAACAGATAGTGGCTGACCAGCCCGGTAAAGGCCTGCGTGCGCTCGCGCTTGCCGTCGCCGCAGATCTTCGCAACCGCGATCTTCGTGTTATCGTACAGGATCGAGCACGGCACCCCGCCAAAGAAGGCGAACGCTGACACGTGCCCATCGAGGAAGGCCTCGGTCGTCTCCGCAGGATAGGCCTTTACGAAGCAGGCATCCGATTGCGGCAGGTCCATACAGAAAAAGTGAACCTTCTGACGAACGCCGTCGATCACCCCCACCGCTTCGCCAAAATCCACCTGCGCGTGTCCCGGTGGGTGCGCCAGCGGCACGAACGTCTCGCGGCCCCGCGCCCGGCATTGCCGGACATAATCCTTCACCACCGTGTAGCCGCCGCCATAGCCATGCTCATCGCGCAGCCGCTCGAAGATCCGCTTGGCTGTGTGCCGCTGCTTCAGCGGAGCAACTCGGTCTTCTCCCAGTATCGCGTCAATCACCGGAAGTAATGGACCAAGCTTTGGCTTCGCCACAGGCTTCGTGCGCGTGTACCCCGGCGGCAGCGAGAACCGGCACATCTTCGATATCGTCTCGCGGCTCAGGCCGAACACCTTCGCCGCCTCGCGCTGACTGTTCCCTTCCACAAACACAAAGCGCCGAACTGCTGCGTAACTCTCCACGGCAAACATCCCCGGCCGCTCCCAAAAAGAGCAACCCTACCAATGGCTGGTTTTTACACCGCCGCGCTCAGCAAATCGCCGACGCTCCACTGGCCTGGTTTGTCACCGCCCTCCACAAACGACAGCTTCCGCTTCAAGAACAGCTCCACTCAATCCAGCCAACCCAGGAAGGAGAAGACCAAGCAGTTATCCACATCCTGAACCACCAACTTCAACCAACCGGGTGGGTCAAGTTTCGATGGAAACCCTGGGTCACATTTGCGTGGAAATCAACACCCCACTCTTCGACTGTCTTGTAGTTCAAGACATGGTCAGCTCCCAATTCAGCCAACCGAGCTGCCTTGCTCCAGCTCGACGTGGTAGCGATGACTCTCGCGCCCATCGCCTTTGCAAACTGCAATGCGAAGAGGGCCACACCACCCGTTCCTTGAGTCAAAACGGTGTCGCCGGCTCGGACTCCCTGCAGCGCCGACCAAGCTGTAACCGCAGCGCAGGGCAAGGTCGCCGCTTCCTCAAAGCTGAGATGGTCTGGAATGCCAACCAATGCCTCCGCCGAAACGACCTTGTACTCGGTAAGCCAGCCCTCGTGATGCGCAACCCACTGCTGGGTTGCCTGGTTGAATTTGCCAGCGTAGAGGTTCGGGAAGAAGCTGTTGGCGACGCGGTCTCCCTTCTTAAATCGCGATACGCCTTCGCCAACAGCCACCACCTCGCCAGCGCCATCCGAGAGGGGAACTTGGTCGTCTGGAATCGGCAGGGGGTACCACCCGTTGGCGATGATCAAGTCGCGGAAGTTGATGGCGCTGGCGCGCACGTGGACCAAGACCTGACCGTGTCCAGGTGTCGGAATAGCCTCTTCAGTCAGTCGAGCCACGTTGGCGCTGCCTGGCTTGGTCAGTCGGTATGAATGCATTCTCTTATTCGTCATTTGATGAGCCTTTCGACCTGATTGGTTTGTAGGCTCAGAGAATGCCGTCACCCTTACTGTTTCACAATACAACGCAATTTGCACGGGTTGTTTAAATGAATTCATCAATAGACAAGTCGGCCTTCGATGGAATGGCCGTATTCCTGGTGGTGGCTGAGCTGCGCGGATTCAGGGCTGCTGGCAAGCGTCTGGGGCTTACACCTTCGGCTATAAGTCACGCGATCCGAACACTTGAAGAGCGCGTCGGTGCGCCGTTGTTCGTTCGAACAACTCGAAGCGTGAGACTGACGGAAGCCGGCGCTAGGCTGGCGTCACACGCGAAACCGGCGATGGAAATGTTGAAGGATGGGCTCGACGCAGCGGCGGGACTAGGGGCTGAAGTCAGTGGCCGTCTGCGCATAAACGCACCGAGAGCCTGTCTTCCGCTTTTGGTTAACCGCCTCCTGCCTGATTTTCTGGAGGCTTATCCGAAGCTGCAGCTCGAGCTGGTAGGCGAGGACAACCTCATCGACATTGTCAAAGACGGCTTTGATGCGGGTATACGGCTAGGGAACTTCGTCCAGCAGGACATGGTGTCACTCTGGCTGACTCCTCCCGAGCCATATGTTGTTGTCGGTACCCCTGACTTTTTTGCCAGACATGGGCGGCCCGTGAAGCCTGAGGATTTGAAGGAGTTTCGATGCATTGAACTTCGAAGAAACGATGACGCGGTTGCCCGCTGGCAGTTTTTGGTGGATACCGAGCCGGTCGATGTGCAGGTCGGTGGTGCGCTCATCGCCAATGATGTCGACACTTGCCTTCGAGCAGCGCTCAAAGGATCAGGGTTATTTCGTCTACCTAGATCAATCGCGATGAACTATGTGTGGGCCGGGCTCCTGGAGAGCGTCCTCGACAAATTTTCAACGGGGATCCCTGGACTGGCGCTGTACTACCCTAGCCGAAGCCAGTCGTTGCCAAAGCTCCGCGCGTTCATAGACTTTGCGACGCCTCGTATGAGACGTGACTTCCAGCGCGATGACTACAACATTTCCCCTTCTGCGCTTCGCGAACGGGCAATTTCTCCTGGAAAGATTCCCACATGACGGGGCGTCAGATTCCCTAGCCAACTAGTGTTCAGAGGCGCCGGAACGACTGGTTCTGGCTAAACCGAGATTTGGGCCTTTCTATTGCCGACTGTGGGCATCAACGCTCGGAACTAGGAAACTTCAGCTATCCGCTGGTGTCATTTTCTTCCGTTCCGCGCGCCTCAACGGGTCGAGTACATATGCGCTTCAAGTAGTTTTTTCCGCAGTCGTGATTGCACTACGCTTTGGTCGATGACCTAGTACGCCGGCTGAATGGAGGCATCGGGCGGAGAGCCAGCTGGCTAGGCAAGCTATCGACATCGGTACTGTTGGCTGCAGCGATCCAATCATTTCCACGACAAAGACCACTGCGTATATGGGCAATCGCAGCACGCCTGCGACTGCTGCGCCCATCCCGAGAAGTGCGCCGCTCTCAGCTGGTGCGCCGGTTTCTACCGCGAAGAATGCCCCCGCCATTGCACCGCCAAGCATTACTGGGGAGAAGTAGCCACCGGCGACAGAACTGCGAAGGCATACGGCCGCAATTAGCAGCGGTGCGGCGAGTAGTAGTAGCTCGCCCTGAGCAGTCGATGGCGCGTTCCCCATAAGTACGTGGTGAAGCCTTGTGTCTATAGGAGCTGACAAAGGCCAGAATGCAATCCAGGCTGCAACGTTTACCCCAATCGCCAACGCTGCCCTCGCGGGCGACCTCACTCTAGGAGTCGTGTTCCAAACTAGTGTGATGGCAGTGCACATCCAAGTGAAGCCAGCGGAAACAACCCCCAGCATGACGCCAGTGAGAAAAGCTTGACCCGGGAGCACTGGACTGTAGGCGACGCCCCAACCCGTGGGCCCAGTTGAGTCCAGCAACAGCGCGTGCACTAGAACTCCCGCCGCACTGCCTAGAAGCGCTGCAACTGCCGAAGATCTGGAGGGGAACGCCCGCAGCAGTTCTAGCGCCAAGACGATCGCAGAGAAAGGCATGCCAAACATTGCGGAAACAGCCGCGCTTACGGCAGCGATGGTCGCAAGTCGATGATCTAGCAACCAAGGTGTGCGTGTGCGTATCCATACGCTGACCGTCGTCGCAAGCACGATCGCTGGGCCCTCCTTTCCGACTCCAAGGCCAGCCCCGAAGTTCAGGGCACCCATGAGCGCACTGCAAAAACCCGTCTTGACCTGCCAGTGAGAAAATCCGCAGCGCGCTTGTTCGACGAATGTCACTAAGCCATAGGGGGTTTGCGCACGGAGAAGTTGCAACGTCCACGCGTTTCCCACAACTAGCACCATGCCAAAGACAACGGCCCAGGTTGACGCACCCAAAGTCGCGGCCATAAAACCAGCCGCGCCAGTGACTCCAACAATCAGAAGCTGAAGTGCGGCGGCCGCAAACGCGGCGACTATTGCAACAGAGGCGAGCGCCGCCATTGCGCCGGCCCCAGTGCTCACACTACTGCCCTGGTGGTGCTCCGAACAACGGCGGTGCATAACCAGGCTGTTCGAGGGTCGGAATCTCCACGCCTTTGGTGTCAATGTCCTTCTTGGCATGGGTCCCCACAAGCTGTGGAAACGCAATGAGCGCACCCACCATCAAGAGCTGAATGACCAGATACGGAGCAGCACCCCAGTAGATGTCCGATGACGTTACCGATTTCGGGGCCACGCTGCGAAGGTAGAACAGCGCGAAACCGAAAGGCGGATGGATGAAGGATGTTTGCATGTTGACTGCAAGCACGACTGCGAACCAAACTAAGTCGATGCCAAGTTTGTCGGCAACCGGCGTGAGCAGCGGGATGAGGATGAATGCCAGCTCGAAGAAGTCGAGAAAGAATGCGAGCAGGAAGACCAATATGTTCACAACAACAAGAAATCCAACCTGACCGCCTGGCAAGCTAGCGAACAGATGCTCGACCAAGCGATCGCCGTCAATGCCACGGAATGTCAGACCGAAAACCGTTGAACCGACAAGAATGAAGATGACAAATGTCGTGAGCTTGACCGTTCCTTCGCTGGCCTGCCACACCATTTTGAAGTTGAGGCGCCGCTTCATTGCTGCCAGTGCAAGTGCCCCCACTGCACCCATGGCACCTCCTTCCGTCGGAGTAGCGATTCCGAAGAAGATGGTTCCGAGCACCAGGAAGATGAGTATGACGGGCGGGACCAGGACGAAGATGACCCGGCCTAGAAGTTGCCAGCCACGCGTCGTCCGAGCTTCCAAAGGTAAGGCTGGCACCTTTGCGGGCCAAATGATGCTTATGGCGAAGATGTACAGCGCATATAGGCCTGTCAGCACTAGGGATGGTAGTAGTGAACCTTCATAGACATCGCCAACGGATATTCCCATTTGATCCGCCAGTACGATCAGCACGAGGCTTGGTGGGATGATCTGAGCCAACGTCCCAGATGCAGCGATTACGCCGCAGGCAACGGGAATGTCGTAGCGGTATCTCATCATCAGCGGCAAAGAGATCAGTCCCATCGAGATGACCGAGGCAGCCACAACGCCGGTTGTCGCAGCAAGCATGGCTCCGACAAAGATTACGGCATAGGCAAGGCCACCACGGATCGGACCAAATAGCTGCCCGATAGTGTCGAGCAAGTCTTCCGCCATACCCGAGCGCTCCAAGAGGAGACCCATAAACGTAAAGAATGGAATCGCGAGTAGAGTCTCGTTACGCATGATCCCAAACACGCGGTCGGGCAGGGCGTACAGGAGGTCGAACGTAAGTTGGCCGAGCGCTATACCGATTGCGCCAAAAAGCAAGCCCACCGCAGACAATGCAAATGCAACTGGCGCGCCCGTCAACAAAAACAGAACCAATGTGACGAACATTGCAACGACGATGACTTCAGACATGGTCGACCTCCGCACGATCGGCTGGGGCCATCCCCGGCACAGGTGACTGGTCTTGCGCGGCTGGATAGTCACCGGTACGAATGGCGTTCACCCGCTTGAGAATTTCGGATACACCCTGCAACGCAAGCAATGCCATACCTAGCGGCACCAAAATCTTGACCGGCCACCGAATCAGTCCACCGACGTCTGAGGACATCTCCCGTTCAGTAAAAGAAGTTGCGAAGAATGGCCACCCCATCCAAGTCAACAAGCATGCAAACGGCAACAAAAACAACAACAAGGTAATGAGATCTATGAGGGCTTGTCCTCTCGGGCTGAACCGATGCAGGATGATGTCAATCCTCACGTGCGAGTTATGCTTGAGTGCATAGCTGGCCCCCAAAAGAAAAATGGCTGAGAACAGATACCACTGGATTTCAAGCAGTCCATTGGAGCTGTAGTTGAACGCGTAGCGGGCGATGGCGTTGCCGGCGCTAAGTGCTACAAGCGGCACCACGAGCGCTAAGGCAACAACCCCCGCAAAGTCAGACAACCTGTCGATTGCGCGCACAATCAACGGTTGCTTGTAGCTTGGCTTCATAGTTGTGGATTGAGTCCGTTGAACTGATCAGCGCGCTTGGTAGAGCGTGAAGTTGTCAAGAGGGCTCTCCGCGACCCGGAACCACGACCCCACACCCAGTCGGAATGCGGTGTAGCTGTCGTAAAGGCGTTTGAAATCGGCGCTTTTAGCGGATTCCTCTGCCATCACCTGCTTGGTAGCTACCCAAGCGGCGTCCATAATCTCTTTCGAGAAGCTTCGGAGTTGCACGCCTTGCGCGATGAGTCGTTTCAGAGCCTCAGGATTGGCAGCGTCGTACGCTGCGGGCACCTTGGTATAGGCTTCAAAGCACGCCACTTCTAGCGCTTCTCGAAATTGCGCAGGGAGGGCCTCCCAGGCCTTGAGGTTCACGATGACGGGAAAGCTTGCGGTCGGCTCCCAGAACGCGGGCGAGTAATAGAACTTTGCGACTTTGTAGAAGCCCAGTTTCTCGTCGTCGTAGGGTACGGACCACTCAGCAGCATCGATCGTGCCTCGCTCTAGTGCCGGGTAGATGTCGCCGCCGGACAGCTGTTGCGGAATCACGCCAAGCTTGGCCATGATCGCGCCCCCTAGGCCAGGTATGCGCATCTTCTTGCCCTTTAGGTCAGCCAACGTCTTCACCTCGGCGCGCCACCAGCCACCCATCTGCGTTCCCGTATGGCCTGCTGGAAAGTTGATGCAGTTGAACTTCTTGTATACCTGTCTTGTCAGTTCCAGGCCTCCTCCATTCAACATCCATGCGTTGTGTTGACGCACGCCCATTCCGAAGGGGAGACATGTGTCAATGGCCAGCGCGCTTTCTTTGCCCCCGTAGTAGTAGCCTGCGGTGTACCCACACTCAATCGTGCCTTGCTCGACCGCGTCGAGAACCTGCAGTCCTGGCACGATCTCTCCGGGTGGACTGCCCGCGATGATTGGTCCGGTTGCATGATTAGCTGATCCGCATTTCCGATGCCAGCCTGGGCGGGAGGCGCAGCGCAGCGGAGCCGAGCGACCAGGCTGGCATCTTGATCGTTTCCGGGGCCGGTGGGCGGTAGCCAAGACTGCTGTGCGGCCTTAGCCGGTTGTAATGATCACGCCACCAGCCGGTGACGCAGCGGACCTCCTCAAGGCTGTAGAAGATCTCGCCATTGAGCAGCTCGTCACGCAGACGGGCGTTGAAGCTCTCGATATAACCATTCTCCCAAGGGCTGCCGGGTTCGATGTACAGGGTGGTGACGCCGAGCCTACCCAGCCATTCCCGCACCGCATGAGCGACGAATTCGGGGCCGTTGTCGGACCGGATATGCTCAGGCGGACCATGTTCGATGAACAGATCGGCCAGCACGTCGATGACGTCGTTGGATCGGAACCGCCGGAGCGGCACCATCGCCAGGCACTCCCGGCTGAACTCGTCGATGATGTTGAGCACCCGGAACTTGCGTCCGTTGCGCGTCTGGTCCTCGACGAAGTCATACGACCACACATGCCCGCGATGCTGCGGGCGCAGCCGGATGCATGATCCATCGCCCAACCAGAGTCGACGTCGCTTCGGCTGCCTCTTCGGCACTTTGAGACCCTCCCGCCGCCAGATCCGCTCCACCACCGATAGGCTGACCTGCCAGCCTGCGTGGCCGAGCAAGGCATGAATGCGGCGATAGCCGTACCGGCCATAATCCTTGGCCAGCGCGACGATATCGGCCGTCAGACGCCGCTCGTCGGCATCATCTTTCGGACGATGTCGCTGTGTCGAACGATGCTGGATCAGAACACGGCAGGTCCGCCGCTCCGATACCGGAAGAACACGACGGACCTGCTCGATCGCCTCGCGGCGACGGGAGGGGCTCAAAAAGTCAGCTTCGACGCCTCCTGAAGGATCGCTTTATCCAGCGCGAGGTCTGCAACCAGCTTCTTCAGCTGTGCATTCTCCCGCTCCAGATCCTTCATCCGACGCACCTGGTCGACCTTCAGGCCACCATATTCCTTACGCCATCTATAGAGCGTCTGTTCGGCAATCCCGATCTGCCGGCAAGCCTCGACGGCGGTCCCGCCCCGCCCAACAATCACATCCACTTCACGCAGCTTCGCGATGATCTGCTCCGGCGTAAAACGCTGACGTCCCATATAATTCTCCAATCCGTTCGCCCAAACGGGCTCTCTTCAGAATTGGACCAATTTTCTCAAGGCAGACCATGCACACTTAATTCACTGCCAATCTGCGCCAAGGGCGCGCACTGCCCATAATCTCCTTCGCAGTCAGACTCGCTGGGCGACGAACTTCACTAAGTCGTCCAACGAGCGTCCCTCTGCGTGAGCCCGCACGCCAAGTTGCTCCATCGGCTGGGCAGTGCGGTTGACCCAAAAGGTCGTGTAGCCAAACCACGTAGCTCCAGCGATATCCCAGCCGTTCGAGGATGCAAAGAGGATTTCTTCGGGCCTGAAGCCAAGCGCGTCAGGGCCTAGCTGGTACGCCTCTGGCGCCGTCTTGAAGCGTTGAACTGAGTCGACGCTCAACAGATGATCAAAGTGTGAGCCGAGGCCAGCGGCGGACACTGCATCGGCGAGCATCTCTGGGTCTCCGTTGGACAGGATTGCGAGGGGAAGTCCCATCGCATTCAGGCGCTTTAGAGCACCGCTGTTCTCGTCGTACGCCTTCAGTCGGCGGTATTGATCAAGTAGCTCTGCTCGTTGCGGAGGGGTCACAGTCAGGTTCAGGCGAAGACAGGCAAATGTGAGTGCGTCTTCGGTCACCTGCCAGAACGAGACGTACTTGTCGCAAAGTGTTCGGAGTCTCGTGTACTCGATTTGTTTGTCGCGCCAGAGCTGCGCGAGGGTTTCGCCTCGCCCGGGGAAAAATCGGTCGGCTGTGGCACCAACCGAGTAAACGTCGAATAGCGTGCCGTAGGCATCGAATGCAACTGCCTTAAGCGGCGGGTGAAAGTTCGCCATCCATGTCTCCTTCCTACCTGTGGGTGAACGCCTTTTGAAGACGCCCCGGAAGGTTGCCATAGCGGCTTTACATGAGTAAAGTTGAATCTTTTAACGAATGCATAAGCGGTTGAAACCTATGGCCAAGCATCTGGAGCTAGACGTGTTGCGCACTTTCGAGGCGGTTGTACGAGAGGGCAGCTTTGCTCGGGCTGCCGAGCGAATGTGTCTGACAGCGCCCGCCATAAGTTTGCAAATGAAGCGGCTTGACGCCGTGCTTGGGGGAGACGTTTTTTACAAGGACGGACGCGGGAAAAGTCTTACGGATAAGGGTCAACGGCTCCTTGAGCATGCGCGCCGCATGCTGCACTTGAATGATCTGGCACTCAGCGAGTTCACTCAGACCAATTTCCGTGGCAGGGTTCGCTTAGGCGTTGCGCAGGACTTTGCCGAAGGCGCACTGATCATGTTGCTACGCGAGATTCAGGATGCTCATAGAGAGGTACAGATCGATCTTGTGGTCGACCTAAACCGGCGCATTCATGCCGCGTTTGAAAGAGGCGAACTGGACGTGGCGATCGCAACGTCTGATCCGCTAGGGGAGCCCTTAGGCGAGAGCCTTTTGGATACAGAGCTCATTTGGATTGCCGCGCGGGATTTCAAGCTGACTCCTGGTGCGCCACTTCCGCTAGTCCTATTTCCGGAGCCCTGCATTGTTCGTGACATCGTGCTGCGTGCGCTTGTAGAACATGGCATCTCGTGGAGACCAGCTTGTGTCAGCACCAGCCTAGAGGGGTTACTCAGTGCGACCAAAGCTGGTCTGGGCATAACAGTTCGTTCACCTCAGCAGCTGACGCGAGACCTCGTGAAGGTATCGCCAGGTTTGGGCCTACCGATGCTTCCCGACGTAAGTGTCGCCATGCGTATCAACGATAACGGGCCGTCTTCACAAGCCTTAACTCGTCACATTGCAGAATTGGTTCGCAATGTGGTGCTAGTCGAGGCAGCTCGGGTAGTGCGACCGCTAGACGATGTTGTTGGTCACGACGCTGTTGAAGCTTTCTCGGTTCCAAAATGCGCTGTCAAAGACGATATGGGGCAGCCGATTGGTCGTCCGGACCGCGAACGAATGGGATCCCGTGGTGGGACCGCTGAACTTGCGTAGACCGTTGAACAAAGCTGCCATGAAGGTCCTTTTTTAGGCTGGTCTAAAAAGGTAGTAAGCGCTTCATGCGCCTCTAGCGCTGCGCAATCGCTGATTCAGTTGAGTAGTTTCAAGTTCCAATCGAGCCGCTACGGCGTCGGGGTTGGGCATCAGAGCCTTGCTTCAGTGAGCCAGCTGGAAGTTTCGCAAGCGCGCGGTGCCTAAGGATGCGTACATCTCGTTGGTGATGTGCCTTCGTCTTCTCTGGCCGCGCAGTGGTCAGAGTGAGAACAGCGTTTTCTCTATAGATGTTGACGTGCCTGCTCATGTCTCCTCCTGGGTGTGTCTGGGCGTTCTCGCCTTGTGCGAAAATATTTCGTATGCGAGTTATATGATTCGTATACGAAATACTTTAAAGTTGCGGCCATCAGCGCGGAGTTCAGATGAAACAAAAGAAGACTCGTTTGGTCTTTTTGCTCAACATTGCCTACAGAGCTGTAGATCGCTGGCTGGAGAACGAGGGTGGAGGAGCCTCGGCACTGTCTGCCGCGCAAGCGGGAACGATGTTCTATTTGGCTGAGAACGACGGAGCTCTAACGGGCGACGTGGCCGCAGCGCTCAATATCGGTGCTCCTGCGATGTCAGGGTTGGCCAATCGACTTGAGCAGGCTGGATTTTTGACGCGTCAGCGCGACGAAGAGGATGGAAGAGCGATACGTCTCTACCAAACTGATGAGGGCAGGCTTGCCGCCCAGCGTACAAAAAGTGCTCTCACGGCACTGAATTTTCAGTTGACGGATGGCTTCAACGAGCAAGAAATGGAAGTCGTAGGGCGATGGCTTGAAGCGTTGCCGAAAAAGCTAGCAATTGAGGGGCCTCGGTCGTCTGGCCAGCGCCTCAACTGAAGCCGAAATCGGGCATCAAATTGTGCTCACCCGAGATGCTTCTTCCGCACCGCGCGCAGTCAGTTTTTATGATCGTTAGATTTTTGGGGCAAGTGGATTACCAGTCAACGGTCGCGGCCATGCGTGCATTCACCGCCGCGCGCGATGCAGATACATGTGACGAGCTATGGCTCTGCGAGCATCCTCCAACTTTTACTCAGGGGCTGTCTGGAAAGCCTGAGCACCTACTCTCACCTGGGGACATACCTGTGGTTGCAAGCGATCGCGGTGGGCAAGTGAGTTATCACGGGCCGGGACAGGTTACTGCTTATCCCTTAGTCGACCTGCGGCGAATCAACATATTCGTCAAGGAGTACGTGGCTCGTCTGGAGTTGGCAATCGTCGAAACGCTCAGTAGTTTTGGCGTCGATGGCATACGAGTGTCAGGCGCTCCAGGTGTCTATGTGCACTCGAACGTATCAAGGGACCCGAAAATTGCTGCAGGGTCGCGCAAGTTGGAGGAAGAACTCCAGCGGGTGGCAAAGATTGCAGCTCTTGGCATCAAAGTAAGTCGGCATTGCACCTACCACGGTCTTTCACTCAACGTGGCAATGGATCTGCGCCCGTTCGAACACATTAATCCGTGTGGGTATGTTGGGCTGCGAACCACCTCCCTTCAAGAGGTAGGTGTGGCCACTGACTGGTCAACTGTGGCAGAGAGGCTTGCTGACAGACTGTTATCGCAACTTGTGGTGAGTTCCAGAAGCGATGCGACGCCAGCGCCGGCTTGACACCTCGAAAACCTGTCCAGCCAGAGGTATCGCACTCCTCACCATGAGGCGCACTCTATGCGCATCGCCTTCAATCACATTCAGCCTGGCAGGCCTATGTAGAACCCCTATGTCGAGCCGAGGGACTTCAAGCAGCCTAGCGAGAACATTTGCGCGCTTTCGGCAATTTTTCCATCACGGTACTTTTTATACAGCCCGTATGCTTGACCGCACGCGAACGTACAGGCGGCACCACATTGAGTGCAATGGAGGAGACAGAGGATGGCAACAAGTCAAAAAATCAGGATCATGCTGTCAAGCAGGTGTTTGGTGGACTTCTCTGAAGGAGAGAGAGTCGAACTCACCGAGATTCGACGAGCGCTCAAAAAGGACATTGAGAAGCAGAAGCTGTTCAAACTCGAGCCTTTTGAAGTCTGGATCAATGAAGACGCCGAGGCGCTTGACCAATCGGCAGATAGTTGGGAAGCGTGCTGTTGATTTCCACGCAAATGTGACCCAGGGTTTCCATCGAAACTTGACCCACCCGGTTGGTTGAAGTTGGTGGTTCAGGATGTGGATAACTGCTTGGTCTTCTCCTTCCTGGGTTGGCTGGATTGAGTGGAGCTGTTCTTGAAGCGGAAGCTGTCGTTTGTGGAGGGCGGTGACAAACCAGGCCAGTGGAGCGTCGGCGATTTGCTGAGCGCGGCGGTGTAAAAACCAGCCATTGGTAGGGTTGCTCTTTTTGGGAGCGGCCGGGGATGTTTGCCGTGGAGAGTTACGCAGCAGTTCGGCGCTTTGTGTTTGTGGAAGGGAACAGTCAGCGCGAGGCGGCGAAGGTGTTCGGCCTGAGCCGCGAGACGATATCGAAGATGTGCCGGTTCTCGCTGCCGCCGGGGTACACGCGCACGAAGCCTGTGGCGAAGCCAAAGCTTGGTCCATTACTTCCGGTGATTGACGCGATACTGGGAGAAGACCGAGTTGCTCCGCTGAAGCAGCGGCACACAGCCAAGCGGATCTTCGAGCGGCTGCGCGATGAGCATGGCTATGGCGGCGGCTACACGGTGGTGAAGGATTATGTCCGGCAATGCCGGGCGCGGGGCCGCGAGACGTTCGTGCCGCTGGCGCACCCACCGGGACACGCGCAGGTGGATTTTGGCGAAGCGGTGGGGGTGATCGACGGCGTTCGTCAGAAGGTTCACTTTTTCTGTATGGACCTGCCGCAATCGGATGCCTGCTTCGTAAAGGCCTATCCTGCGGAGACGACCGAGGCCTTCCTCGATGGGCACGTGTCAGCGTTCGCCTTCTTTGGCGGGGTGCCGTGCTCGATCCTGTACGATAACACGAAGATCGCGGTTGCGAAGATCTGCGGCGACGGCAAGCGCGAGCGCACGCAGGCCTTTACCGGGCTGGTCAGCCACTATCTGTTCACGGATCGGTTCGGGCGTCCCGGCAAAGGCAACGACAAGGGGAAGGTCGAAGGCCTGGTGAAGCATGCCCGGTCACACTTCATGGTGCCTATCCCGCACGCGGCGAGCTACGATGCCTTCAACGCCGAACTGGAGCGTCGCTGCCGTGCCCGGCAGGAAGAGCGGGCGGGCCGCCACAGCGAGACGATCGGCGCACGGCTGCTGGCCGATCTGGCGGCGATGCGCCCCTTGCCGGCGGGGGCGTTCGAGCCTTGCGAGACGCGCAGTGCGCGCGTGTCCTCGACCGCGCTGGTGCGCTACCGGACCAACGACTACTCGGTGCCCACCCGTTACGGCTTCCAGGACGTCGTAGTGAAGGGCTTCGTCGACGCGGTCGTAATCCTGTGCGGCGGCGAGGAGATCGCCCGGCATCCCCGCTGTTATGGCGAGGCCATGTTCGTGGCGAACCCGCTCCATTATCTGGCGCTGATCGAGACCAAGCCCAATGCGCTCGATCAGGCCGCCGCGCTACAGGACTGGGCCTTGCCCGAGGTGTTCCAGCATCTGCGTCACCTTCTTGAGGGCGGATGGGCAACAAGGGCAAACGCGAGTTCATCCAGGTTCTGCGCCTGCTCGAGGCGATTCCGATGGAAGTGGTCACCTTTGCGGTGAACGAGGCGATCCATATCGGCGCCATCGGCTTCGACGCGGTCAAGCAGATCGCGCTGGCGCGCATTGAGCGCCGACCCGCCCGGCTCGATCTGGCGGCCTATCCCCACTCCCCAGGATGGAGGTGAAGACGACGTGCGCCGCCGACTATACCGCGCTCGTGCCGGGGCTGGCGGCATGAGCCGGGCGAACGAGGACAAGATGCCCGCCGGCACTACGGCGGCACGCCGCAGGTTCTGCTCGCGCATCATCTCAAGCAGCTCAAGCTGCCCACGGTGCTGCGCGAATATGAGAAGCTGGCCCGGGAATGTGCGCGCGACGGCGTCGACCATAGCCGCTACCTGCTGCGCCTCATCGAGCTGGAACTGATCGACCGGGAACGCCGCACAGTCGAGCGCCGAATCCGGGCCGCCCGGTTCCCGGCGGTGAAAAGCCTCGACAGCTTCGACTTCACCGCCATCCCCAGCCTCAACAAGATGCTCGTGCTGGAACTGGCGCGGGGTGAATATATCCTGCGGCGGGAGAACATCATCGCGCTGGGCGGCTCTGTTGCAAAAATCGTGAAGCTTGAGCATGCTTGGCGGAGATTGAACGGATGGAGCGATGACGGATTTCAAGTGGCGCCATTTCCAGGGTGATGTGATCCTGTGGGCGGTGCGCTGGTATTGTCGCTATCCGATCAGCTATCGCGACCTTGAGGAAATGCTGGCGGAACGCGGCATTTCGGTCGACCATACGACGATCTATCGCTGGGTCCAGCGCTACGCCCCGGAGATGGAGAAGCGGCTGCGCTGGTTCTGGCGGCGTGGCTTTGATCCGAGCTGGCGCCTGGATGAAACCTACGTCAAGGTGCGGGGCAAGTGGACCTACCTGTACCGGGCAGTCGACAAGCGGGGCGACACGATCGATTTCTACCTGTCGCCGACCCGCAGCGCCAAGGCAGCGAAGCGGTTCCTGGGCAAGGCCCTGCGAGGCCTGAAGCACTGGGAAAAGCCGGCCACGCTCAATACTGACAAAGCGCCGAGCTATGGTGCAGCGATCACCGAATTGAAGCGCGAAGGAAAGCTGGACCAGGAGACGGCCCACCGGCAGGTGAAGTATCTCAATAACGTGATCGAGGCCGATCACGGAAAGCTCAAGATGCTGATCAAGCCGGTGCGCGGTTTCAAATCGATCCCCACGGCCTATGCCACGATCAAGGGATTCGAAGTCATGCGAGCCCTGCGCAAAGGACAGGCTCGTCCCTGGTGCTGCAGCCCGGCATCAGGGGAGAGGTGCGCCTTGTGGAGAGAGCTTTCGGCATTGGGCCCTCGGCACTGACGGAGGCCATGGACATGCTCAACCACCATTTCGCAGCAGCCGCCTGATCGGCGCAGAGCGACAGCCTACCTGTGACTGCCGCCAATCTTTGCAACAGAGCCCCCGGCGCGACGATCGTGGGCGTTGCAAAGCTGCTGGGGATTTCACCGAGCCTGATCCATGGCTGGAGGCGGATGCGGCGGGAGGCCGAGAAGATTGCCAGCGAACCGGTCCAGTTCATTTCCTATGGCACTGTGCCCGAAGGCACCGGTAGCCCTGTGGCTCCACCGCTAGCGGTCCCCCCTCCATCACCCCTAACGCCGACACCGGTCGAGGAACTGGTCCGTCCCTATCCTGGCACGCGGCCCGGTTCGATAGACATTGACCTGCCCGGCGGCACGCGTCTGTCGGTGGACAGTTATGTCAACGAGAAGGCGCTGGCACGCGTGCTGCGTGCGTTGCGGGATGTCTCATGATCTCGCTGGCGCCGGGGACGAAGATTTATCTCGCGAGCAAGCCGGTCAGCATGCGGCTCGGCTTCGATGGCCTGGCAGCGCTGGTACGGCCGCTGTTTGCGGTCGAGCCTTACGGCGGTCACGTCTTCCTGTTCCGCAGCAAGAGCGGCAATTACCTGAAGGCGCTGCACTGGGACGGCACGGGCCTGTGCCTTTTCGCCAAGCGCCTGGAGCGGCATCGTTTCGTCTGGCCGCCGCTATTGGAGGGCGGCGTCGTGCTGACGCCTGCACAGTTCGCGCTGCTGATTGAGGCGATGGATTGGCGGCGCACGGTGGCGCCTGAACCGCCGCGTCTGCCGGCGCAGATTTAAGGCAATAAATGGCGCAATTTCGGGCTTTTTGCTTGGGGCGGTGAGGCGATTCTGCTAGGGGAAGGCGTGTCTCCTGGCGATCTCGAACTCCCCACCGATCCGGCTGAACTGCGCGCGATTTTCGAAGCGATGCAGGCGCGCCTGGCCGCCTCGGAACAGGCGCTCGAAGCCGAGCGGGCCGCCCATGATGAGACCCGCGAACAGCTTGAGACAGCCCACAACTCGATCAAGCTGACGGCGCTGCAGATCGAGAAGTTCAAGGTCCAGCTTGCCCGTCTTCGGCGCATGAAGTTTGGCCAGTCCTCCGAACGGCTTGCCTTGCAGGCCGACCAGCTCGAACTGACGCTGGAGGACCTGGAAGTCGAACAGGCCCATACCGAGTGCGTGATCGAGGGCAATGTGCCCGAGGATGCGCCGGGCAAGGCTCCGCCCCGCAAACCCCACCGTGCACCGCTCCCCGAGCATCTGCCCCGTGACGAGGTCGTTCACGCCGCTCCCGATGCCGGTGATTGCTCCGCCTGCGGCGGCACGATGGGCAAGCTCGGCGAGGACGTGACCGAAGTGCTGGAGTATGTGCCGGGACGCTTCCGCGTCGTGCGCCATGTTCGCCCCAAGCTTTCCTGCAATCGCTGCGATGCGATCAGCCAGGCACCAGCTCCCGCACTTCCCGTGCCGCGTGGCCGCGCTGGCCCCGGTCTGCTCGCCCATGTCGTCGTATCCAAGTTCGCCGACCACCTGCCGCTCTACCGCCAGTCGCAGATCTATACCCGCGAGGGCGTGGAGATCAGCCGTTCGACCATGGCCGACTGGCTGGGCCAGGTAAGCTGGCTGTTGCAGCCGCTGGTTAACCGGATCGCCGATCACGTCATGGCCAGCCCCAAGCTCCATGCCGACGACACGCCCGTTCCGGTTCTGGCGCCGGGCACCGGGAAGACACAAACCGGGCGATTATGGGTCTACCTGCGCGATAACCGGCGATGGAGCCACTTGGATAAGCCGGCTGCGCTGTTCCGCTACAGCCCCGATCGCAAGGGTGAGCGACCACGCGAGCATCTCAAGACCTTTGCAGGCTTCCTGCAGGCGGATGCCTATGCCGGCTTCGAGCGCCTCTACGCCAGTGACCGCGAGCCCGCGCCGATCACGCCAGTTGCCTGCTGGGCGCATGCCAGACGCAAGCTGAACGATGTCTATAAGGCGGATCCGAACTCGGCTGCGTTCCAAGGCTTGCACATGATCGGGGAGCTCTACGATGTCGAGCGGCAGATCGTGCGTGAGCCGGCGGATTTTCGTCGCAAGGCTCGTAAGCTCTCGAAGCTCAAGGCGCTGGATTTCTTCGCCTGGGCCGACGAGGTGCTGTCCAGGGCATCGGCCCGGTCACCGTTGGCCGACGCGCTGCGCTATGCGG
>NZ_CP018224.1 GCF_001890385.1 Tardibacter chloracetimidivorans
GCTGACGGAGGAAGGCCGCATTAGCTTCGGCTATGCGTGGTTCGCCAAATTCGTTCGCCGGTATCGCGCGCCAGCTACCGGGGAACCGCCCAAGGCAGCGCCAGCGCCCCCCTCCCCTTCCCGATCAGCGGCGGCCTCGGCCGACGCTGATCCGCCGCCCCGGCCCAAACCGGCGCGCTTCAATCACCCGGCCACTCCGAACAAAGAGGATTTGGTATGAGTAACGTCCACATAGTTTTGCAGGGCAAGGGAGGCGTCGGCAAATCGCTCGCCGCCTCGATGCTCGCCCAATATCTGACCAAGCGGGGGGAAAGCCCGCTCTGCATTGATACCGATCCGATCAACGCCACCCTCGCCGGGTTCCAGTCCCTCAACGTGTCCAAGGTCGAGCTGCTGGAAAACGGCGACATAAACCCGCGCAAATTCGATGCGATGATGGAAATGATCGCCGGTTCCAAGGAATCGGTGGTCATTGACAGCGGCGCGAGCAGCTACAGCGCCCTATCCTCCTATATGTTCGACAACGGCGCGCCAGACGTGATTGCCGATCTGGGCCATAAGCTCATCCTGCACACTATTATCGTGGGCGGGCAATCGCTGATCGACACGCTTCAAGGCTTCGCCTCGGTAGCCGAAGCCTTCCCCGATCCGGCTGCAATCGTCGTGTGGCTCAACCCTTATCATGGGCCTGTGGAGGCAGAGGGCAAGAGCTTTGAACAGCTCAAAGCCTACCGGGAGCTAAAGGATCGGGTCGCCGCGATCGTCACCCTTCCCGATCTGAAAAAGGAAACCTTCGGGGCGGACGTTCGGGACATGCTGGCCGCGCGCAAGACTTTTGAGGAAACGCTTGCCGATGGCGACATAGCCCTGATGCAGCGTCACCGCCTCGGCCGCGTTCGTGATGCGGTCTTTGCCGAACTCGACAAGGCTAAGGTCGTGTAATGGCCGATCACGAAAAAATCGCGGCGCTGATCGCGGAAATCTCGCGCCAGCACGGGGTCACGCTGTCCGCCGATGATCCCTTGATGATCCTCCAAACCATCAACGCGATGTTGCTGGGCGAAAGCGCCGATGCGCAGGAGGAGCAACTAAAGGCGTTCAAAAGCGAGCTGGAAGACATGAGCAATCGTTGGTCGATTGCCATCACCGACAAGGCAGAATCGGTGCTGAACGCGGCGCTGGATGCCTCGGAAGCCGCCATGAACGAGCGTATGGAGGCCGCAGCGAAGGCGATCATCAAGGAAGTGGGGGAGCATATCGGGACGGGGCTGCAAAAGCCCCTGAACGATGGCCGGGCCGTCGCTAACCGTAATCTCCTAGCGTCGGGCCTGACGCTGATCGCGGCGCTGGTAGTGTTGGCCGCTGCCCTGTTCCATCATTGACGCCAGCGAAGGCCCCTCCCCCATGTCGCGCTATCCCCCGTCTCTCGCCAATCCGCGCGCGAGCGTGCGCCCTGCCGGTTTCCGATCGTCCGCCCCGCGCTCGACCGTCTTTTCCCTGATCTGTTCCTTCTCCCGCTCCGCGCGCATGTGCAGCTCATGCAACCGGCGTGCCTGCATCAGCTCCTCGAAATCATCGACAAGTTTCGGCTCTCGATATTCGAGCTTCGCCGCTGCGATCGTCTCCACGCGCGGGCCATGAACGGCCATGCCGTCGCGGATTTCGCGCACGGCTTCCAGCCTTACCGCGATCCGCTGCACGGCCGCTTGCGCGTTGGCAATCCGCGCCTGCCATGCTTGGCGCTTGCCGGGCAGGGACAGGAAGCCGGGGGGCTGCTGCTGGATTTGCTGCAAACGGGCGGTTTGCTGCTCCATCATGCTTTCTAGGCGGTCCTCGATCTGGTTCGCCTGTTCAACCTTCTCCTCAATGACCGTCTGTAGCTGGGCGTTATAGGTTTCCTCGGTTGGCGCGGTGGCGATAGCTGCCGTTTCCTGACTATCCAGCGTGCGCGCCTCGTCTAACAGCCGGTCGGCGTCGGCCTGTGGGTCGCCCGTTCCCTCGTCCAGCGAAAACTTGTCCGGGTCTGCAATCGGCGTGTCCTGCATGGCCGTTCCTTTAGCGGCTAAAATTTCTAGCTTGCACTATATCCGATTTTCTTACCTCTCGCGCCATAAAAAAGGCCCCGCACAAGCGGGGCCTGTAAGGCTGGGCAGGGGAGGGGACTATCCTTCAAGAAGCGCAAGAAGCTGCACTTTTCCAAGATCGGCCTCGGTTTCCTCGCCGCTGTCTTCATACTTGATCCACGCCACGCCATCGCGCGAGGGCCGCTTATTCAGGATCAGACGGGCAGGGCGCTTGTTATGAGAAACCTGCACAATGGCCTTTTTCAGCTTTAGCGGGTCTTCCTCCTTCGGTTCCTTCTCCTCTCCGGCCCCGGCGTCGTCACTAGCGCCGCCGTTGCCCTCGTCGTCGCCCGATTCCTCCTCGGCCTCGCCGCTCAAGCCGGACTCAAGGAACTCCTTGAAGAGCCGCACCGATCCGCGCGTAATCTCCTGATCGGCATCGGCCAGCCAGCGCGCAACGCCCTCGCTATGCTTCTTGTGGAGGCCCACAAGGTCATAGATCAACGTCACGTCCTTGCAACGCCCGCTCTGGAACGCCTTGGCGATCGGCTCCGGCAAATCGAGCAATGCCGCGTGCTGCGTGACAAAGGCCGGGGATTTCCCGATGGCCTTGGCAATCTCGCCCTTCTTTTTCCCGTTGGCCAGCTCGCGGCCGATGTAGTCGGCAATCTCGCGGGCCGTGAGAGCGTCCCGCTGCAAATTCTCAATGACCTGATCGGCCTCGGTATAATCCGGGTCGATGAAGCCCGGAATTGTCACTTTCTCGGCCAACAGGGACGCGCGATAGCGGCGCGCGCCGTGGTTGATGAGATAGCGCCCCTCCACCTTGGGATTGGGCCGAACGGAAATAGGCGTCTTCACGCCGCGCTCCCTGATCGTCTCGGCCATTTCCGCCAGCGAATTTTCGTCAAACTGCTTGCGGGGCTGGTTCGGGTCTTCGTCAATCAGCGCCAGCTCCAATTCGAGCGGAGCGCCAGAACCGCCCTCCGGGGCCGCAGGAGAGGCTAGGAGGCTCGAAAGGTCGCCCAACCCCTCCAACCCTAGCCCCGCGTTCTGCGCGGGCTTCTGCGCGGCTTTGGTGGACGATTTGCCCGGCTTCTTGTCCTCGGTGTTGTCGGCCATCGTCAAATCTCCATCTTTTCCTGAATGTGGCGGGCCATCGCTCGCATTTCCTGCGCCGCTTTCCGCGCCGAAGTCCGTTTGATCGACCAAACCGGCACGCCCGACGCCAGCGCGTCCGCAACGCTGCTCCGGTTCCCGATCGGCGTCGGAATGACCAACTGGGGATAAGCACGGGTCAGTTCGTCAAGGTGCTGCCCGTGACGGGGATTCCGGCCATCAACCTTGCTCGGTATCATGCCAAGGAATTTCAGCGCCGGGTTCGCGCGCCGGATATTGGCGATCGTCGTCACCATCTTCTCAATGCCCTGCAAGCTGTAGGCTTCAAGCTCGATGGGCGAGGCGGCGAAGTCGGCCGATAGCAACGCCGCTGCCATTCGGACCCCAAGGGAAGGGGGGGTATCTATCAGGCACACGTCAAAGCCTTCCGCCTCGATCACGGCCAGACTGCGCTTGAACGCGCCAGCAGCCGCACCGAGATCTAGTTTCTCAAGATCGGCCAACCGCGCGTCGGCGGAAAAGACAGCGATCCCCCCGGCGTTAGCCAGGTCGAATTGTGACACGGCATCGAAAAGGCCGCTCGCCAAGGCTCCGCTATCATATTCGCCAAGGGTGAAGCTGGCATTTCCTTGGGTGTCCAAGTCAATAACTGCGACCTTCAATCCCTGTTCTTTGAAGTAATAGGCAAGATGAACGGTCGTCGAAGTTTTACCAACGCCGCCTTTCTGGTTCGCTATGACAAGTGTTTTCATCGTTTGGCGTCCAATCTTTCCACCGCCTCGCGCTGCCATTGCCGCACAAGGAAGGCTTTATGTTTCGGTAAAATCGCCGTCACACGCTCGAAACCTTCGGGAACCTCGCTATGCGCGTTCCAAATCCGGTTGACCGCCAGACAAACGGCATTGCGGGACACGCCTTCGCGCTTCGCCACGGCCGATTGGGCCTCGCCGTCCACCAGAACGGCGCGCGCCATGTCGAGCGGACGCGCCGCGATATTGAGCCGTCCAGCAGCTTGCTCAAAGGCCGACGCGCTCAAGCGTTTATCCATTGCACCTGCCGCGATTCTTCTCGCGGTATAGCTTCGGCTCATAGACGCCGAGGAAGATGTAGAGGGCGATATAGACCGCATAATAGGCGAGGAACTGCCAACCGGCATGAACATCCGGCGTGTTCCAATACCAGAGCATCCGGCAGAACTGCCAGAAGACGACAAGCGGGATGATGAAGCGCGCGACGGTCCAGATCAGGACTCCGAACGTCCAGACGGCCGCAATGACGTAATCCACGCGGTTGCCCTCCCATGCGGGTGGAGGATTGGGAAGCCGCATGACCGCAAAACGTGCGGGCAGCGGGGGAATTTTCGCCTTCATCGGAATACTCCGGTTTCGACCTTGGCGGGTTGCCCGGTCACAACCGATATAATGACAGCATCCCGAACCGTGTCAAGCCCCCGTAAAGTCTGAACGGCAATAATTTTAGCCGCTAAAATCGTCGTTCTGGTGTTCCCAAATATTTCCCAAGCCCGCAGCCGCGCACAACAGCGCCCATGCCGAATAGGGAATCTGATCGTCGCCGCCCGTCCAGCGCCGAATAACGCGGGTATTGCTCAAGCCTAGAAACTTGGACGCGCTGCCCCCTGTCATGTCCGCTGCTTTGAGGACCGCCCTTACCTCATCCGGCGTCGGCTGCTGCCACCCCTGATCGGCGGGCAATAGGCAATCTGGCCGAACATCAATCATGCGCGCGTCTGTTCCTTCGCTGGCGTTGCTCCTCATGGCGGCCGAATGAGGAATATGCCCGATAGGCAGGGAAGGGAAGGGGGGCACGCTGCCCCCCTGTGGCGCTAGTCGAGCGCGGCACCGATCGGCCCCGCTTCCGAATGTTGGGCGGCATAGGCAGATGCCCACGCATAGAGCTGGGCAAATTGATCCTCGCCGTATTTTTCGTGCATATGCCCCAGCATGAACAGGGTGGCTATAAGGCCCGCCGCGTCGGCCGAAACGTCGCCAGAGAAGCCGTTGCCGTCCCATTCCAGACGATATTGGGGCTGATCGCCGGGGGCCATGTAGAACCCGCCGTTCGATAGGGTGTAGAAATGCCAATATGCGCCCGTGTAGTCGGCGGATAGCTTGGACATATAGCCATAGGTGACGGCCTCGACCTCGATCATGCGCGCCAGCCCGAACAGCCGGGGCAGGCACATAATCCGGTCTTCTTCGCCAACCAGCACGGCGGCAATTCTCTCTCTGTTGCTCATCGGACTTCTCCGGTTTCGACCTTGGCACCATAGCCCGGCCATATCCGATATATTGGAAGTTTCCCGGTTGCTGTCAAGTTACGCTCGCCCGCCATGAAAATCTTTTAGCCGCTAAAATGGCCTCCATCGCAAGGCATATTTGGTCGCTGCCCCGCAGTTTTACAGAGTGCCGCTATCCGCGCCCCGAATGGACACGCATGTCAGCTCCCCAAATCGGAGCCTTACCCCCTTTTTGGTGTTCAAACAGTCTCAATTAAGCGTTGCGCGACTAGCGCAACTCCTCATCACCTTAGATAAATAAACTCAAGGGGAGGTTCAGAACCATTATGAGACTCACGGCTAGGCAACAACGCCATCACGGGCGCAAATGCCGTTCCATAGGCTGATTAGGGCCTCCGCTGTGGCCTTGCATGTCGTCGTCTCCCGTATGTAATCGGCCTTGCTCAACCGGGAGAGCATCCAAGCCTCATCTTCAAGCCGGTCCTGTAGGCGCTGGGCCTCGTCGTCGGGCACCGGGGCAGGGCGCTTGCGCCGGTCGAGCAATTCGAGAAGCATCCTCGGCAATTCCACCCGATAGGCATTGGAGGTCTGCTCTGATCGCGCCCCGTCCTCTGTGACGGTGTGGACGTAGCGCCGCAGGCGCGCCAGCAAGCCGATGCTGGTAAGGGCGTTCAAGGCCCTTGCGACGGTGGCCCTAGAGACGGTCGCCCATTCGGCTATCATTTCATAGCTGGGCACCACGTTGCCCCTGAAACGCTCCTCCATCCGCAACAGGGCTTGATACACCCGGATCGTGGAATTGGTGATGCTCATGCAATAGTGCTCGAACTGCGTTATCTCGCGCGGCTCGCGACGCAGCTCCGCGCGCAGGGCGCGGCCCTTTTCAAACGCCAGATTGATCGCACGCCAGCATCCCTTGCGCGTCTTGGTGTCTCGCGCCGCGAGGAAGCCCTTTTCTACGTCGCTCCCGGCTTCCTTGCTGCCGCCGCGCACGCGGGCCTTGGTGATGTGCTTCCCGCCCCGGCTACGGTCGCCATAGGCTCGGCCGAAAAGCTGCTGGGTCAGCTCCCCGATCGCCAGCGGCCCTTTTCTTCTGGTGTCACTCATCGTCGTCCCTCCTTTGCGAAGGGCCGGGAGACAGGCAAAAAAATCCCGTTGCGCGAATCAAGCGCCCTTGAACCGAAGTCCGAAAACCGCTAAGTGGGAAATTGTCTGTAGGTTCAGTGTTGGCGCACTGTCCCACTAAGCGGTTTTGAGGGTGCCCGGCTTCGAGCCGGGCATTTTCTTATCCACTCACGGCCAGAAACTCCTGTTGCAGAAACATATCGTCCCCGATCCGCTCTAGGATCGCGTTGATTGCAGCCTCGCGGGACGTGAATCCCTTGCTGGCTTTCACCCTCTCCACGATCTCGACGGCTTTAGGGGACAAGGCCAAACTCATGCGCTTAAAGCCCTGCTCGCTCTGTGCCTTGGCGCGTTTGCGCTGGGACAGCGTGGAGGGTTTGAGTTGCGTATGATTCGCCATAATGCCCCGGCTTAAAGGACATTAAAGGTTCTGGCAATTCAGTGCTGAAAAAATATGCTGGCGACTGAAAGACATATATAGAAAAGCGGTCTGCGTTTACGTCGAAGTCCGCAGTTCAAGAGCATCAACGAGTGGCTTCTTGGGCCTACCAACTGAAAGAATCGAAGCTATAGCCTTACATTATCGAGCTACGCGCTACAGCCGTAATTTTCAAAATTGGTCGCCGCGATCTGATCGGCAATTAGCATCTTGGGGCCTGCGCTCGATCCTGCGAGCATTTACGGAATGGACGCCAAAGAGAATTACGCGGAAGCCTGATCTTGTCTCTCGCGCGTCACTTTCTTCTTTCAATCCGTTCGCTGCCACCCGTTATGCGCGCTCGCGCGCTCGGCCCGGCTCGTCCAAAAATGATGCTATAAACAATCATATTCGGCGTCATACCGCTTCCTTTCTCGCGCGCTCCGGCATATCCTCCGCAGCTACCCGGAATTTTAGCGGCTAAAACCAACCCCCTTGCGGAAGAAAGAAACCGAACCTGTGTATCGGAAGGTTCTCGCGATTAACATTAACCGCTTCTTGGCCTTAAGACGGCTCAAGAAAAAAGACCTCGCGGAGAACGCGGGGCTGTCTGTGTCCTTCGTATCTGACGTTACAGCCGGTAAGGGAAACCCGTCGCTCGAAACAATCGCCGCCATCGCAAATGCTCTGGAAGTCCCGCTCGTCGCGCTACTGGAACCGCCGCCTATCGGCACCGATGGCTGGGACGCCAGCCTAGCTGATACCTTATCAAAAGAAGATAAAAAGCTGGGGCTTCCTCCCGGTTATAAGCGCGTTTCCGCTATCGTCACGGATCATCAAGCGTTTCAGATAGCACAATGGCACAAGGCTGCCCACGCTAAGTTGCGTCGGTCCTGACAATCCCCCCAATCTGAACCTAATTCTTTGCAATCGTTCTGGTTGCCTCCATGAAAATTCCGGTATATCCCTTGCGTCCATTTTGTTTTGGCAGGGACGGTGCTTCATGGAGGCCAAGGGGGAACCCGCTCAAGATACGGTAAAAGAGCGTGCGAAGGAGATGCTTCGCCGCTCCATGCAACCGCTTATGTTGGATGCGCTTGCCGACCCCAAGACCGTTGAGCTGATCCTGAACGCCGATGGCAAGCTATGGCTGGAACGCCTTGGCGAACGCATGATCTGCATCGGTAAGGTCGCCCCAAGCCGGGCCGAGGCGATCATCAAGGCGGTCGCTGGCTATCATAACAAGGAAGTGACGCGGGCCTCCCCGGTTCTGGAAGGCGAGTTTCCTATAGATGGCTCGCGCTTCGCCGGACAGATGCCCCCGGTCGTGCCCGCGCCGACCTTCGCCATCCGAAAACGCGCCGTGGCGATCTTTACCCTCGAACAATATGTGGAGGGCGGGATTATGACGGCAGAGCAATGCAGCCTCATCCATGAGGCTATCCGCGCGCACCGCAACATTCTGGTGATTGGCGGCACCGGCAGCGGCAAAACAACGCTAGTGAATGCCATTATCAACGGGATGGTGGACGCGGACCCGACCGAACGGCTCGTAATCATTGAAGATACCGGCGAGATTCAATGCGCCGCTGAAAACTACGTCCAGTTCCACACGTCCCCGCAAATCACCATGACGGCGCTGCTCAAAACCACGCTGCGGATGCGGCCCGATCGTATCCTAGTGGGCGAGGTGCGCGGCCCGGAAGCCCTCGACCTGCTCATGGCGTGGAACACCGGCCACGAGGGCGGAGCGGCCACGCTGCACGCCAACAACGCCGAAGCGGGCCTTAGCAGGCTCCAAATGCTCATCAGTATGCACCCCGATTCACCACGGCCGATTGAGCCGCTGATTGGTGATGCGGTGCATTTGATCGTCCACATCGCGCGCACGCCAGAGGGTCGCCGCATTGAAAGCCTGCTGGAAGTCGGGGGCTTCGTGGATGGGAAATACATTTTGCGCAAACTGTGAAGGAGCATGACATATGACGTTGTTTTGGAATGACGCCGCCGCCCGCCGTAAGGCGCTCATATGGGGTATGCTGGGGCTGGCGCTCGTCATGCTCCTGCTCTGGCCTCACGCGGCTTGGGCCTCGGATACCACGGGCGGCCTGCCTTACGAATCCTATCTGACCAAGGTGCGCCAGTCGATGACCGGCACCGTCGGTTATACCTTCGCCCTCGTCGGCATCGTCGTTGCCGGTGGTGTCCTGATCTTCGGCGGCGATCTCAACGGCTTTGTGCGAACGCTGTTGCTGATCGTCCTCGTCGCCTCGATGCTCGTCGGCGCTAACTCGGTCCTGTCCTCCATCACGGGCGGCGGTGCGGTGATTACCGGCACCGCTTCGCCCGCGCTGGCAGGCTAAAGGGGAGGGCCGGTCAACATGGCTCTGCGATCAGTGCCTATTCGCCGCTCTGGCGTCCGCAACAATCTGTTTTTGGGTGGGGACCGCGAGCTGGTCATGCTCACGGGCCTAGCGTCGATGGCGCTGATCGTTCCGGCCATCAATTCCTTGAAGGCGTGGGCCGCTGGCCTGCTGATCTGGTTTGCAGGCGTGTGGGCCTGTCGTCTCATGGCGAAATCGGACCCGCTGATGCGGTTCGTTTACATGCGGCACCGCACCTATCGCCCCTACTACCCGGCTCACTCCACGCCCTTCCGCAAGAACGGCCGCCTGCAATTCCGCCGCTACCGGCAACCGGGGAAGAAAAAATGATCCAGACAATCGCTGTCGTCATAGCGATCTTCGGGGCGGCCCTGCTCGCGGTCCTCGCCTTTGCGTCCTTCGCCAACGCGGCCGAACGCAAGCTGGCCCGGTATCGCTCCAAGGATGAAGGGCTTGCCGATCTGCTCAACTATGGGGCGATGGTCGATGATGGCGTAATCGTCGGCAAGAACGGCTCGTTCATGGCCGCGTGGATTTATAAGGGCGACGATAACGCCAGCTCCACCGACCGCCAGCGCGATATGGTCAGCTTTCGGATCAACCAAGCTCTCGCCGGGCTGGGCAATGGCTGGATGATCCACGTTGACGCGCCGCGCCGCCCTGCTGCCGCCTACTCGGCTGCGGGTCTGTCACATTTTCCTGACCCGGTGACGGACGCCATAGATCAGGAAAGGCGCGAATTATTCCAGTCCCTCGGCACCATGTATGAGGGCTATTTCGTCATTACCGCGACCTATTTCCCTCCGGTCATAGCGGAGCAAAAGTTTGTCGAGCTGATGTTTGACGACGATCGGGAGCGGCCGAACAACAAGCAACGCACGGCCGACCTGGTTGAACGCTTCAAGCGCGAAATCACCACATTTGAAAGCCGTCTGTCCTCGGCCGTGAAGCTGACCCGCCTTCGCGCTCACAAGGTCGAAAATGAGGACGGCTCGACCGTGACGCACGACGACTTTTTGCGGTGGCTGCAATTCTGCATCACCGGCAAAAATCAGCCGGTCGTGCTGCCCTCGAACCCGATGTATCTCGATTCCATCATCGGCGGTGTCGAAATGTGGACGGGCGTAATCCCGCGCATCGGCAACAAGTTCGTCCAGACGGTAGCGATCGAAGGTTTCCCGATGGAATCGACGCCGGGCATCCTCTCGGCGCTGGGCGAGCTGCCGATTGAATATCGCTGGTCCACGCGGTTCATATTTATGGACCTCCATGAAGCTGTGAAACACCTTGAGGATTTCCGCAAAAAGTGGCGGCAAAAGGTTCGCGGCTTCTTCGATCAGGTTTTCCAGACCAACAGCGGCAAGATAGATCAGGACGCCCTTTCGATGGTGGCCGATGCCGATAATGCGCTGGAGGAAGTCAACTCCGGCCTTATTGCACAAGGATACTATACCGGCGTCGTCGTCCTGACGGACGAAAGCCGCGATAAGGTAGAACAGGCCGCGCGCCAGCTTGAAAAGGCTATCAACGCACTCGGTTTCGCGGCCCGTATCGAGACGGTGAACAACCTAGAGGCGTTCTTGGGCACGCTGCCGGGGCATGGCGTCGAAAACGTCCGCCGCCCGATCATCAACACCATGAACCTAGCCGACCTGATGCCGACCAGCTCGATATGGACCGGCCTCGATCATGCGCCGTGCCCGATGTATCCGCCCAGCTCGCCCCCGCTCATGTCTGGCGTCACCAACGGCTCCACGCCGTTCCGGCTCAATCTCCACGTCCGCGACGTGGGGCATAGCTTCATCTTCGGCCCCACGGGCGCAGGCAAGTCAACGCTGCTCGGCCTGCTCGCCGCCCAGCTCCGCCGCTATCCCGGCATGTCCATTTTCGCGTTCGACAAGGGCCTGTCGCTCTACCCGCTGGCGAAGGCGGTGGGCGGGGCGCATTTCACTGTCGCCGGGGATGACGAAAAGCTCGCCTTCTGCCCGCTCCAATTCCTCGAAACCAAGTCCGATCGCGCATGGGCAATGGATTGGATCGACACAATCCTAGCCCTCAACGGCGTGGCGACCACGCCCGCGCAACGCAACGAAATCGGCAACGCCATCGTCAACATGCACGCCAGCGGGGGCAAAACCCTCTCTGAATTTGTGGTCACGATTCAGGATGAAACGGTGCGCGAGGCGATCCGCACCTACACGGTGGACGGCTCTATGGGCCATCTTCTCGATGCGGAACATGACGGCCTGAGCCTGTCGGAATTTACCGTGTTTGAAGTCGAGGAGCTGATGAACCTCGGTGAAAAATACGCGCTGCCGGTCCTCCTCTATCTTTTCCGGCGTATCGAGCGATCTTTGAAGGGCCAGCCTGCCGCGATCATCCTTGATGAAGCATGGATTATGCTGGGGCATCCCGCCTTCCGGGCCAAAATCCGCGAATGGCTCCGGGTGCTGCGCAAGTCCAACTGCCTTGTTCTCATGGCAACGCAAAGCCTGTCTGACGCCGCAAATTCGGGCATCCTTGACGTTATCGTGGAGTCCACCGCGACCAAGATTTTCCTGCCGAACGTCTATGCGCGCGATGACGATACCGCCCAACTCTACAGACGCATGGGCCTCAATACACGCCAGATTGAAATCTTGGCGACGGCCATCCCCAAGCGCCAATATTACTATCTCTCGGAACAGGGGCGGCGGCTCTTTGAGCTGGCGCTAGGCCCCGTGGCCCTGTCCTTCGTCGGCGCGACCGACAAGGAATCCATCGCCACCATTAAGGCCCTTGAAGCGGCCTATGGCCCGGCATGGGTCAACGAGTGGCTGGCCATCCGTGGCGTCGAATCCACCATCAATATCGGCCGCGCGGCGGCGGCCCCCTATACCTCGGAGAAGCTGCATGAGTCTGTTTGACAAGCTGCGGGGGCGGCGAGCTGCGGAAAGCGCCCCGGTTGATCCCAACCCCTACCTGAACGCGCGGCGGCAATGGAATGAGCATGTGGGCGGCATCGCTGCCTCGCGGCGCTTGTGGCAGACTATGGCAATCCTTTCGATGCTGATCGTCCTCGCCGCTGTCGGCGGCATCATAGCGATTGGCAGTCAGTCGAAATTCATCCCTTACGTGGTCCGCGTGGACTCGCTGGGGGACGCGATAGCGACCCAGCGGGCCGATGTGGCTTCGCCGGTCGATGCGCGCGTGGTGCAAGCGCAAGTCGGCTCCTTCATCCAGTCGGCCCGCATGGTGACGGCTGACGTTGAACTCCAAAAGCAAGCCATTTTCCGGGTCTATGGGATGCTCGCGCCGAACGATCCGGCGTTGGCAAAGATGACCGACTATCTCAACGGCAATCCCGACAATACGCCTTTCGCCCGCGCGGCGCGGGAAACCGTGTCGGTCGAAATCGCCTCGGTAATTCAGCAAACCAAGACCTCTTGGCAGGTCGATTGGACCGAGACGGAGCGCGATCGGCAAGGCCAGCCTATCCAGCCTCCGGCGAAAATGCGCGCGCTCGTCACGATCCGCGTTGCGCCGCCCAGCTCGGCCACCACGGAGGAACAAATTAAGCAAAACCCCTTGGGCGTGTTCGTCCAAGATTTCTCTTGGTCGCGCACACTCTGATGGGAGGGACAATCAACATGAAGAAGATCGCCTATTTCGCCGCCGCCCTCGCGGCGCTGCCTTCGATCGCGTCCGCGCAGGACGGCCCGCCGCTTCCCGACGACATGCCGCCCGCGAACGCGCCCATGCCTGCCGGTGGAGGGGCGCAAGTAGATCCCAATGCCTATATCAGCCCGCGCAATCCGAACCTGACGCGCACCCAGCGCGAGGGTCTGTCGATCGCGCGGCGCTGGCAGGCGGAAAGCGCCGAAGGCATCAAGCCGGTGCCGGGCACCGAAGGCGCGGTATTGTTCGCCTTCGGCACCTCCGAACCCTCCGTGGTCTGTGCTGTGCTGCAAATCTGCGATGTGCAGTTGCAGCCGGGCGAGAACATCAATTCGGTCAACGTGGGCGATAGCGCCCGCTGGCTGATCGAACCGGCCGTTTCCAATTCCGGGCCGAACGAAACCCAGCATCTTATCATCAAGCCGCTCGATGCGAACTTGAATACAACGCTGATCGTGACGACCGATCGCCGCACCTACCATATCCGGTTGGTGTCGCACCGGACGCAATTCATGTCGCGGGTGGCGTTCACCTATCCCGATGAAGCGCAAGCCAAATGGGCCGCTTTCCGCGCTCGATCGGACACGGCGCGCGCCGAAAACACGATGGCGGTGCCCGATGGCGCGCGCGGGACGGGCAGGGGAGGGAGCGAATATCTCTCCAATCTCGATTTCCACTATAGCGTTGACGGCCGCGCACGCTGGAAGCCCGTCCGGGTTTACAATGATGGCGTCAAAACCATCATCGAAATGCCGCACGCGATGGAGCAGACGGAAGCGCCATCGCTGCTGATCGTCCGGGCCGGGGGCAGCGTCTCCAAGGCGGCTGATACCTCCATCGTCAATTACCGGCTCCAAGATGGCCGCTACATTGTCGATCAGATTTTTGACCAAGCGGTCCTCATCTCCGGTGTCGGCAAGCGCCAAGAGCGCGTCACCATCACAAGGGGGGGCTGATCGTGCGCGGTGCGATTTTTGTATCAGTGGCTTTCCTGCTTACGAGCTGCGCGGGCGTTTCGCACCGGGACAGCTTCGCCGTTCCGGCTCCTCCCGATCAGGCCCAAGCCCTCGTTGACGATTCCGTGGCGGAGCTGGTGAAACTCTACCCGCCTGCGATTAGCCGGGTGCTGATCCCGACTACCGGGGGCGGGGCCTATGGTGACGGCTTGCGCTCCTCGATGCGCCAAGCAGGCTATGCGGTGATTGAGGCGGGCAAGGGCGTGAAGCCCGATCCTGCGGCCACGCCGTTGCGCTATTACGTCGATCAGCCAATTGCCGATTCCTACCGCGTGACGCTGCGGGTCGGCGCGCAAACTTTCTCCCGCATCTATGGCGTGGATGAAAAGGGTATCTACCCGTCTGCCGGGTGGGCGCTCGATCTGACCGGCGCAACGCCGGAGCTGATCGAACGGGCGAACCGGCCCGTAGCGCCTGCCGCACCTCCTCCCGTTCCGTCGCCCGTCGCCAGCACGCAACCCGGCTTCGGCGGCAATGGAACAGAGGCCGGAACGTGGTCTGTCAGCCTGACGGGCTTCTCCTCCGAAAGCGCAGCACGCGCCTATTGGCGCGCGACGGCGCGCCTTCGCCCTTCGTGGGCGAGCGTGACGCCGCGCTTTGTCCAAAACGGACGCTCTCACGGCATCCAATTCGGACAGTTTCAATCCAGCGCGACGGCGCGCGCCAAGTGCAAGGGCATCCGTGCCGCGCGCTGTGGCGTCGTCAAGGCCGGGTAAGGGGATAGGTTTATGTCTGATGCTGATAGCATGTCGCCGGAAGCCTCGCCGGGCGGTGCAGCGGACGGGAACAGCGGGCGCTTGGTGACGGGAGTTCGCAGGGTCAATAATGCGCCGCTGCTGATCGTCCTCGGCATTGTGGCGCTGTTCATCGCCATCGTGGTGTCGATTATGATTGATCGCTCCTCGGACAATGCAGCGACCAAGGTTCAACCGGCTGTCGGTCAAAGCTCGGCCGATGTTGCGAACAAGGTTGCGGGGACCGCTCCAAGCGGTGCTGCGGAAGTCATGGCGAACGCGCCCCCGCTGCCGCCTGCCGATGGCATCCCGGTCGCGCCGGTCGATCCCAATGCGCCGCCAACCGTCACCGCCTCGCCAGCGCAACCCAACGGCCCCACGGCGGCCGATCTGCGCCGGGCACGCATGGAAGCGATACGCGAAGCACGCCTTGCCCAATTTGGCAGCGCCGTGCGCTCTCCTACCGCCCTGAAATGGCAGGACGGCCGCAATGGGGCATCCTCTGGCGCTGGCGGCATGAGTGGCGGCGCTGATCCGGCAACCCAGCTCGTCGCCCTGCAACAGCAAATGGCCGCTGCAATGGCGCAGGGCCGCCAGCCCTCGGCCTCCGACATTGCCACCCTTACGGCCCTGTCAAACCAAGTGGCCGGGGGAGGAGCCGGAGCCGGGCAGGGTGCCGCCAATGCCCGCCCGCCTGCCAACTATGGCCAGTTCGCCAACAATGCGGGTGGCAATCGCTGGGCCTCGAACAGCCAAGTAGAAGCGCCCTCCCGCTACCAGCTCCGCGCGGGCTTCGTAATTCCCGGCACGCTGATCTCCGGCATCAACTCGCAAATACCGGGGCAGATTGTCGCGCAAGTTTCCCAAAACGTGTTCGATACCGCGACGGGCCGCTATCTCCTGATCCCGCAAGGCTCCCGCCTTGTCGGCGCGTATGATTCCAACCCGGTCTTTGGGCAGACGCGCGCGCTCATCGCGTGGCAACGGATCATCTTTCCTGACGGCAAGGCGATCGACCTTGGCGCTATGCCGGGGTCGGACAGCGCGGGCTATGCCGGGTTCCATGACCAAGTGAACGCGCATTGGTTCCGTATCTTCGGCTCCGCTCTGCTCATGTCTGGTGTGACCGCTGGCGTAACCCTTAGTCAGCCGCAAACCGGCCTCAACGCCAATGGCACCATGTCCGCCAGCCAAGCCCTTAGCCAAGCTCTCGGCCAGCAGCTCGGACAGACCACGGCGATGATGATTGAGCGCAATCTGAACATATCGCCCACGCTGATTATCCGGCCCGGCTTCCGCTTCAATGTGGTCGTCGTGAAAGACCTCACATTTTCAAAGCCTTACCGCTCATTCGATTATTGACGCCAGATGAAAGGGAGCAAGCAAAATGAAGTCTCGAATTTTAGCCGCTAAAATTTCTTTGGCGATCACTCTCGCGCTGGCGGCCCCGTCCGCCAATGCGCAAATCTCGGTTATCGACGTTGCGAACGTCCGCCAGACAACCGTTTCCGCGCTGCAAAACGTCGCCACGGTGGCGAAGCAAATCCAGCAGTATCAGACGCAGCTACAGCAATACCAAAATATGATTCAGAACACGGTCGGCGCGCCGGTCCAGCTCTGGCAGCAGGCTACGCAAACGATCGACAGCCTCCAAGGGCAGGTCAATCAAATCAGCTCGTTCGCTCGTCAAGCTGGCGACGTGAACACCTACATGAATCAATTCAAAAATCCGTCTTACTATCAGACCAATGCTTGCACGTTCGGGAACTGCACGGCGGCGCAGCGCGCGGCGGCTCTGTCCGCTACTCGCGCCCGCACGACAAGCCAGATGGCCGCAAATGCCGACGCTATGAACGGCATCAACAGCGCCATGACAACGCTTGCGTCTGACGGCCAGCGCCTCGACCAGTTGCAGGCCAATGCCACGGGTGCGAGCGGGCAAATGCAAGCCCTGTCCTACGCCAATCAATTTGCGGCCCAACAAGCCAGTGAGTTGCAGAAAATTCGCGGCGTCCTGCTCGCGCAAAGCGCCGCGCTGACGGCTCAATCGCAATATCAGCTCGATCGCGATGCTGCGGCAACAGAGGCATCGGCCGCAATGCGGAAAACCAAACCGACGCCGATCGGAACCTATCAGAATTAAGGAAAGCCCATGCCGAAATTGCGTCAACTTATCGCCGCGTCCTGCTGCACCGCTACACTTCTTCTCGCGGCCTGCGGCAAGTCCGAGTCCGAACCGAAAACGATGCTCTATTACTCTCAACACCTAGACGAAGCCCGCGAGAAGGTCGCCCGATGCAAATCCGGCGTCGAAACCGACGCGGAGTGCCAAGAAGCGGGCAGCGCACTAGCGCACGAAACCAAGCCGACGCCGATCGGAACCTATCAGAATTGAGGATAGCACTATGAAGGCTCTGGCTCGCCTACACCTGTCCGCCTTGGGGGTGGCGCTCACGCTCGCCGCGACTCCCGCCTATGCGCAATCGCAAGGTATGCTCGATAATGTTCTGAACAAATATAAGAGCATGGCGGCGGCGTGGGCGAGCGTCTTCACAATGCACGCGACAATTCTATTCGGCACACTAGCGGCGGTCAGCCTCATTTGGACGTTCGGGGTAATGGCGTTGCGCCGCGCCGATCTTGGCGAATTTGCTTCGGAAGCAATTCGCTTCGCCATCTTCTGCGGCTTCTTCTGGTGGCTGCTCATCAACGGCCCGGCGATCGGCTTGGCGATCATTGAAGGGCTGCGCTCGTTGGGTGCGCAGGCATCCGGCCTGCCTAACAATCTCGCGCCATCGGGTATTGTGGACATTGGTTTCGACATTTTCCGCCAAGCTGTCGAAGCGTCCAGCGTCCTAACTCCGGTCGATTCCGCTCTTTCTATCTTGGTTTCGCTGGGCATCCTGATTGTTTTGGCTCTCGTCGGCGTGAATATGCTGCTGCTGTTGGCCTCCGGCTATGTCCTCGCCTATGCCGGGGTTATCTTTTTGGGCTTCGGCGGCGCGCGGTGGACCAGCGATATTGCGCTGAACTATTTCAAAACGGTGGTCGCGGTGGGCGCGTCCCTGATGACGATGGTTCTTATCGTCGGCGTCGGCAAAACCTTCCTTGACCAATATTATGCCGCAACGGGCGAGGGTTCGTCTCTCCAAGATTTAGGGACCATGCTTGTCTTCGCGGTCGTCCTTCTGGCGCTCGTAAACAAGGTTCCCGCGATGGTCGGGGGCGTTATAAGCGGCGGCTCGATCCACGCGGCGGGCGGTATCGGAGCCTTTGGGGCAGGGGCCGCGCTGGGTGCTGCCGGGATGGCCGCTGGGGCGGCGGCCACGGGTGGGGCTATGATCGCTGCTGGCGCGATGAACGCTGCGGGTGGAGCCAGCGCGATCAAGGCCGCCTTCGCTGCCGCTGGTGGGAGCGGTGGTGAAGGCGGCCAAACCGGCATGGGAGGCGGGCAACCGCTTTCGTCGGCGGGCGACATGCCGGGAGGCGGCGATAACGGCGGCGGCGGTGGCGGTGGGGGCGGCGGCACGCCCCTTAGCGTCGCTATGGGCGGCGATGGCGGTTCCCCCCCGGCCAATGACAACAGCGGCCTTCAAGGCGGCTCGGAAGCCGCCAGCGCGGGCGGCGGCACGGCTGCAAGCGCCGCTGCGGGTAGCGAGGCGGCCGATCGTGAAGACGGCAACGGCGGCGGCGCTGCCGGTGGCTCGCCTGCGGGGGAGGGGGAGGCCAGCTCCGCCAGCTCGCAAGGTGAAGGCGCGCCCGAAAGTGGCGACACTGGCGGCACGCAACGCACCGGCCTTAGCCGTGCGGCGAAAACCGCAAGCATCCTCGGCGGCGCTGCCGCTGGTATGGCGGTGGGCGCTTTGAAAGAGCGGGTGGGAAATACGGTGGGCGGCCGACTGGCGGCCAATATCCGCGCGTCGGCCGCCTCGGCATCGTCGGGAAGTGAAACGCTCGCTCCCGCGACCGGCGCGGGCAGTCCCGCCAGCTCGTCCGATTCATCGCCACCCCCCACGGCGCAATTCGCGGGCGATACCATTTCGGCCGCCCGTGATGCGGGCGACATGGAGACGCCAGAGGATGAAGTTGCGGCCTTCGTCCAGAGAAGGGGGGACAGCTAATCATGGCCGCTGATCTGCCTCCGGTTGTCATAGAAGAACGGGTGCAATGCTCGATCGCGGCGGCGCTGCGCTATAACATTCCGGCGAACGTCATGCTGGCGGTCGCGGAACAAGAGAACGGTCGGCCCGGCGCGCGCGTCCAGAACACCAATAACACCGCCGATCTTGGCTCGATGCAGCTCAATTCCAGCTATATTCAATCGCTGGCACGCTACGGCATCCGGCCCGAATATGTGCTTGCGGCGGGGTGCTATCCCTACAACCTCGCTGCATGGCGTATCAGAAACCATATCCGGGATGACAAGGGCGACCTGTGGACGCGGGTTGCCAATTATCATTCCCGAACGCCGGTCCATAATGCCCGCTATCGGGCGCTGATTATGGCGAAAGGTGCGCGCTGGGAGGCGTGGCTTTCCTCGCGCTATAATACCTACAGCGTGAACGGCATCCCGGTAAGCGGCGGCGCTCCTGCTGCGCGATCGGCCTCGATCCCGCTCACGATCACGGCGGCCGACGCGACGGGCGGGGGCCAGCTCGCGGCGCAACCGGCGATCGTCCAGCCCCAAGGCAGCGCCGACGCCTCGGCGGGCTATGTCGCCTCGATCTTGGCCGCTGCGTTCAATGCTCGCATAACCGATACGTGGCGGGCGCTGGAAGCCAATTACGGGGCCGCCAACAGCTTTCACAAATATGGGCAGGCGGTGGATTTCGTGCCGCGTGCCGGGCTGCACACGATCACGCGCGAGCAAATCCGCGCCGTGATGGCGCAACATGGTATTCGCGTGGCGGAGCTGCTGGGGCCGGGGGACCGGGGCCATGCCGATCATTGGCATCTGGCTTTCTATACCGGCGATCAGACTCGGCCGCTCGATCGCGCTCAAATTGTCGTCGCCAGAGCGGAACGCGGGGTAGGGGGCCTAACCTCGGCGGCCGTGCAGCCGATGGCCAGCTATGAGGCTGCGCCAGCTCCACAAGCCCGCGTCATGGCGGCTCGGCCGAACGCCGCGCCTATTTCCGTTGCGGTGAATTTCCGGCGCGACATGCTGCATCCTTCGCCTACCGATCCCACGGCGGACCCGCGATTTATTCCGCGCACAATCACCGCCAGCAATTGAAGCGACGGCGCGCTAGGCGCTCAATTCGGCAAGCCGGTGTGGGCGCTGATCCCCATCCCGGCCAGCTCCTCAATGAGCCAGTCTCGAAAGTCCGAAATGGATTTCGCGCCTTCGGCCCTCAAGGCGGCAACGTCTTCCTCTTTGAAACTCCAATCGTCCTTGCCGATGTGGCGCAAGGCGCGCCAAACGCAATGCTTCTGATAGCTGTAGATCGCGCAACGGAGATACCCGCGAACGATCTTTTCCATAGCCGCATCGTCATTGCGGTGGCGATCTAGCAATGCGTCAAGGTCGGCTACGGACGGATTGGGATCAAGCATGGTCGGCCTCGATCTGTAGGGCGAGCTGGGCGAGGCGATCGGGAGCAAGCAAGTCGTCGGCCGCAAGGTCGATAGCGAAGGGTTCGCCGGGTTCGGGCGGCCGTCGATCGGCGGCGAAAGCGGCAAGATAGGGTTGCGCCGCGTCGGTTTCGATCCAGCGCCAGAAGGCAGGCCCTTGGCCGAATAGCCCGGCCTCGAACATATCGAGCCGGGCTTGCGCGAAATCATCGCACATTAGGCGAAGTGGATCACGGCCGATTCAGTGGTCCGCCCCTGCGGGCGCACGACAATATCGACCTTGCAGCCAAGCCGGGTGAGCATGGCTAGAAGCCGCTCAACCGAGACGCTGCGGAACTGGCCTCGCAGGATGCGCGACAATTCCGGTTGGGTAGATCCCGTAACCTTGGCGGCGGCGATCTGCGTCAACTTCCGCTCCTGCATGGCCTCGGCCACACGGGTAACGAGCTGGGCTTTCAAAAGGTGGGTGTCGGGGTCGGCAAAGCCTAGATCGGCAAAGACATTGCCGCTGCCTTCCTCAATGATTTCGTCCTGTGCGCTCATGCTGTGCCTCGCGGGGTCTGGTGTTGCCGGTGATGCTCCTCGGCGGATTTCAGCCGCGTTCGGATCAAATCCATATCGGCCTGCGGCGTGGCCTTGCCCTGCTTGGATTTCTTCTGGAAGGCGTGCAGGACATAGACCGCCTCCGCGAATTTGACCGTATAGACCGTGCGGAACGTATCGCCTTGGTGGTCGTCTATGATCTCGACCACGCCAGCGCCGCCAAAGCCCTTCAACGGCTTAGTGCTGGCGTGCTGCCCGCCTTGCTGCGCAAGGTGCAGGGCATAGCCCATTACGTCCTGCACATCGTCCGGGAACTCCCGAAAATCGCGCTTTGACGATGCCACCCATCGAACCGGCCGTTCCGTATCCATCGCGGCTATTATGCACAAATATACATAGCCCGCAAGCGGAAATTATGCGCGTATGTGCATATTGCCAGCTCGCTATGCCGATTGAGGCGACCGCGATCGGGGCGGCTCAATCGAGCGCCCTGCGCGACGAATGTATCAACGCCGGGGATGCAGGGCCGTAATTTTATGCTAGAGGCCCGGCGCGGCCCACGCCCCCCAATTTGTGCGGCCGTCCACTTCCGACGATGGCCCGCAAGGACTAGCCATCGTCGGAAGACCAACAAACAATCTAGCCGATGCCACGCGCCGCCCCTGTCCGGGCAGGCGAGGGCTGCTTGCCGTTGTAATAAAATTACTGCTCAATCTGGCCCTAGTTGCGCGTGCAATTTCCCTATTGTTGAGTCATCGTCCTCCCTACAGCGACCGAAAGGAGGACTAGGCTATGGTTGATTCCGTGCCTATCCGCTTGACGCATACACCCACTACATCTAGTGGCTGCCTTGTGGCGCGCGCCTGACTTTTCCTGCGGCTTGGTGCCACCCAAAGCGGTTGTAAAGGGTGGGGATTGTGGACGTTCTTGACCGCGACAAGCTGCCGTTCCCGAAATCCCTCCCCGAGTTCCAGCGGCTTTTCCCGGATGATGGCGCTTGCGCGTCCTGGCTTGAAAAAGCTCGCTGGCCTGATGGATTTGCGTGCCCACGCTGTGGCGTCGTCGGCGATCCGTTTCGTTTCACCACTCGGCCTGTCATCCTGATGTGCCGCTCGTGTCGCCGTCAGACCGGCCTGATGGTCGGCACGGCCATGGAACGAAGCCACATCCCGCTCAGCGTGTGGTTCTGGGCCGCTTACCTGGTTGCGAGTCAGACGACCGGCATATCTGCCGTCCAGTTGCAGCGCCAGCTTGGCCTGACCCGGTACGAGACGGCCTTTGGCCTGCTCCATAAACTGCGCGCCGCGATGGTGCGCCCCGATCAGGATCGGATCGGCGGGCAGAGCGGTCAGCATGTCGAGGTCGATGAGACCTGGATCGGCGGGCGAACGCGCGGCGAAGGCCGGGGAACCCACCACAAAACGCTGGTGGTCGCCGCCGTCGAAGTTCGTCACCGGGAGCCTGGCACTGGCCAGGACCGCCGCCGGAACGGACGCTATGCCGGAAGGGTTCGATTGGCCATCGGTGCAGACCGCAGTGCCGGTGCCCTTGGTGGCTTTGTACAGAGCGCGGTCGAGCCGGGAACGCTGGTCATCACCGATGATTGGAGCGGCTATAGCGGGTTGCAGGGCGGCGGTTACGACCATCACGCCATCGCCCAGTGTGGCGACCCGGAGGTGTCCGAAGAGTTCCTGCCCATCGTCCATCTGGTGTTCTCAAACCTCAAAGCGTGGCTCAACGGCATCCACCACGGCGTCAGCACCAAGCATCTGCAAGCCTACCTCAACGAGTTCACTTTCCGCTTCAATCGCCGCTTCTACCCGTTCAACGCCTTCCGATCCCTCCTCGGGATCGCCAGTGATATCGAGGCGCCGACCTTTGCCGAACTCTACTCAGGCCAATGGACCCACCATACCATATCTAGTGGGTGTATGCCTTAAGCGGATAGGCACGGTTGATTCTTCCAATATCTATCGAGAGCAACAGAAAGCGGTTGCCCTAGAGTTCATGGAAAAAGCTCTTGCGATACTCGTTGAGGTCGATGATTCAGCCGCAGATTGTTATCTGCAACAATCAATAGATACGTGCATGGCGTCACCGCGCATGACATTTCCCGAAGATGAATTTTGGGATTGTGTTGATGAATTGCCACATTTGACCGATCGCGTCTTGTTCCTGCATCGGCAGAACGGGGTCGGTACATAGAACGGACCCAGATATACGCTCTCATGACTGCCGTCCGAGACGCTGGCCGAGTTTACTCCTTCGCTGGCCGCTAGACCAGCGGTCGCATTGACCTTGGCGGGTGTGCCGCGGGCGCCTGATCGACGACGATTGATCACGCTCTCATCCGCGGGTTGGTTACCGCACTACCCGTATCCGTCGCTGGGCCTATCCTCCGTCTAAGTTCGGGCGTCGGACGAACCTGCCCCACCGTACACCGTGGATTGCCCATCACAGTCGGGTGCCCGCGGCACGCCGGCCAAGGCTATGCAGGTGGTGTGCTGGCGCCTCCTCTCACTGCTGTTTGGAAGATCAAGCGGCGACCGCCGGTGGTACGCGTCGGGCGATGTCCCAAGCATAGCCGACCAGTTCACGCGCAATCGCGGTGGTCACCTTGGGCTGGGGCTTGCCTGCGGCCGCGAGGCGACGGTAGCGCTGGCAGAGACGAACCTGCGCCTTCCATCCAATCGCCTGGATCTCTTCGGGTAAGTCGATGACGCGCTCACGATAGCGGCGTTCCTCGCGAGCGGGCAGTCGATACGACCAGCCAGCCTCGATCAGCATGGTGCGTGCCTGCGCGTTACCCGCGCGCGTGATCCGACCACGCTTGGTCCGGGCACCGCTGGAATGCTCGGACGGCACCAAGCCGACATAGGCCATCAACTGCTTGGGATTGTCGAAGCGGGTCAGATCACCGACCTCGGCGACCAGCGTCGCGGCGCTGACCAGCCTGATGCCGCGCAGGACCTGAAGATTGCGGACCAGCGGCGCGAAACGCCATGCATCCACCGCTTCGCCCAGCGCCGCCTCGAGCCGTCCAACCCGCGCCTGCGCCTCCAGGACCCGCTTCTGCATCTCCTCGAACGCCAGCTGCTGATGGGGGAAGTCGAACCGCTGTTCGGACAACCACCGCCAATACATCTTCGTCCAGGCCGCCTTGCCGCCGAAACGACGATCGTGCCGCAGCAGGAAGCTACGCACGGTCTGTTTGGCCCCGGTGGCATCTTCCTGTGCGCTGCGTCGGGCGCGGATCAGATCACGCACCGCCTCGTGCGCCTCGTCCGGAACCCAGATCGCGGTAAGCTCGCCGGCACGCAACAGTCGGGCCAGGGTCATTGCGTCACGCCGGTCGGTCTTCACATGATCACCTGGCCGTCGTGGCATCATCGAGGGAGCGATGACGATACAAGCCTGCCCCAGTTTGGCCCAGTCGGCCCGAAGCTGCGATTTTGGCCATGTTGAAGAACAAAGATTGAACATGGCGATCTACCAGGCTCGCTCTTGTCCTCCAATCTCGTAAACATCGGTCTCGATCGAGCACCTGTAGCTCTCTGCGATGTTGAACATCTCTGTCTGGAGAGATGCGATCTCATCATCGAGGCTGACGCCATCGGCACCCTGATCATAGGCGACGGTCAGCGTGTAATCGCAGTTCCCGGTCTTTTGCATCTGGTAATCCCGCTCCAGCATCGCCTCAATGCGCTCGCGAGCGGGCTTTCTGCCACGACCATGCTTGTTGAAGTTCTCGATGGTCAGATGCAGGGCGATGGTGACAGAAGGCGGCTTTTCCGGCAGCCCGATCCTTGAAGGAATGACGTCAAGCGCCCGATAGACGGTCATTCTTGAGATCTTGAGGTCGCGCGCGACGCTGGCCTTGCTCGCGCCGGCGGTGATCCGGCGTCGGATTTCATCGTCATCGATGTTTTTCTTCCGGCCTTTGTAGACGCCTTCGGCGCGCGCCGCCTCGATCCCGGCGCGCTGCCGGTCCTTGATGAACGTCAGTTCCATGTCCGCGACCATGCCCAGAATGGTGATCACCATCCGCCCCATGCTTCCGGCCGTCGTCACCTCCGGCTCAAGCACCCGCAATGAGGCTCCCTTCTGGTCGAGTTCATGAACCAGATTGAGAACATCGCGTGTGGAGCGACCGAGCCGATCGAGACGCAGGACGACGAGTTCGTCATCGGCGCGCAGGAACTGCATGATCGTCTCAAGCTCCGTGCGTCCAGTGCGCGATGCGCCCGAGCCTGTTTCGGAGCGGAGGATTTCACAGCCCGCTGCCTTCAACCGGGCAACCTGGATGTCGAGATCCTGGTCGATGGTGCTGACGCGGGCGTAGCCGACGCGGGTCATGGGCAAATCCGTCACATTAGGGTGGCTTTGCCCTCGTACAGTAACATTGGTGACGGAACCACCCTTTTGTGACATGTCGTATATGTCACTTCCGATCGTCACGTTCGGGTGTACCCAAATGGTGCGAGCGGAAAGGCCCCGGTCAGGCAGCAAGCCGCCCAAAATCGATCCGGCTATTCAGATCGAGGTCGAAGCGGCCATAAGGATTGACGTGGCTGTAAATCAGCGGTGTGAGGCCGCGATAATCATCCGGCGTCATCCGGCCCGTCCATTTCGGTTCCACCAGCACGCTCTGAAGCATTCGGGTGTTCACATAGACAAGCGACGCTTGCAGCAAATGTAGCGCCAGGACCGAGAGCTGCTGCTCATCGATGCGGTTAGTGGCGATCTCGCCGCCCTTGCCGAAGAAAACGAACCCATTGGCACTGTTCCAGTTTTCAACGACATTCAGGCCTTCATGAATTTCGCGGCGGAAGGACTCCTCGCGCAGATACCGGCACAGGAAGATCGTCTTGACCGCGCGGCCCAGCTCACTCAACGCCTTGTAGGTCGGGTGCATCACCTCGGAGCGGCTAAACCGGCGCAGGATCGCCTCCGGGTCGGCGGTTTTTGTCTGCATCGCGGCTGCATATTTGACCATCTCGTCATATTGCTGCTCGATCTCATCCCAGTTGATCGGACTGGAGAGGATCGGCTGCAAGTGGGGAAGCCGCGTTCGCATGCCGACATCGGGAAGAGCCAGCTTCTGGCGAGCGATCGCTTTCAGGCGGGGTGCAAGCTCAAATCCGAGAAGCCGGCAAAATGCAAAGCCAACCGCGCTTTGGCCATGACTATCAACATATTGTCGCTGGATTTCCATGTCGGTGCAATGGCGCAGCACGCCCTCGATCATGGAGGCGACCTCGGAGGAAGAGCAGCGCTTGAGCTGGGAATAGACGCATGTCGCGCGTCGTTCGACATGCCAGTAGATCATGACGCCCCGTCCACCATAACGCGCATGCCATTCCGTCATCAGGTTGCGATCCCAGGCTCCGAACTTTGTGGAATCTGACGCACAGGCCGTGCCGGCGTCCCCCCAGACTGCAGCATTGCGGATTGCCAGGGTCGCATTCGCAACCCTGGCACACGCCTCCTTGAGCGCCGCGGCATGAACGAAGCGGCGATGGACATGCAGCAGCTCTTCATAGCTGACATCGGGGGTGGCGCCGGCGATCCGCTTGAGCCCGGCATTCGTTCCCAGGCCGTAGAGGCATAGCAGGAGACGTTGATCCAGCGCGGTTTTCGGCAGTGCAACACGCGAGGCCGATGTTTCGAACGCTTCGAGAAGTCCCGTATCAAGGGCAGCCTCCTTCAGTACGTCGAGCAGCCCGGTCATCGGCCAGCGTTGGCCGATCTCGGTCTTGATCGAGGCGAGACCCCTGGGTTCGGGCAAGGGTTTGAACGGGGTGAGAGATATACGGTTCTCGCCGCGCCACAGCAGCCGAACCTTGTCGTTCCGGGGAATATTGGCATTGAGGAGCAACAGTTCCTGAGCAAGCTCTTCCCGGATGGCGCTTGAAAATGCACGCGCATCCGCCGTCAGGTTCAATCCTGTGTAATATGCTTCTCGCCGCGCATCGAAGTCCTTGGGAAGATCGTCATCGGGATTGCGGTATCGGTCCGCCCCGACAACCCAGATTTCCTTAGAACGGATGCGATCGCGCAGTTGCGCGAGGACACAAAGCTCATAACTGATCCGGTTTACGCGCCCCTCTTCATCAATGACGGAACTGCGCCATCTCGCCGGAATGACCTCGTCGACCGGCACTGCGTGCGGCGGCACGTAGCGGCATCCATCATCCACTTTGCTTCTGATCCAGTCCAGGGCCGCCAGCACCGGACGCCACACGGCGTTGTTCGACCGGAACTCCAGTGCCGAAAGCAGGCTTGGCAGCATACGGCGATAATGATTGGCCCATGACCTCCGCATCACCTTGTAGATCCGCCGATCCAAGGCGCCCTTTGCCTGGCTTTCCTTGATGATCGCCGCCAGTTTGTCCTTGCCGGCGATTGGGAAAATGACATCGCAGATGCGCCCGGATGGATCGTCGATCGAAGCGCTGGCAATCTCGACCAGGAGTCGCTCCTTGCCATAGACCCGCTCGATGTCTTTCGCGATATCGCCCACCACCTTGCGTTTCGAGCGCGATCCGATCTTATGGACCGTCTCGATCAGCAGGTCGACCATCGCATCCGTAAGCTGAGCTTCCCGCGCCATCAGATAAACGGCATAGAGCCCGAGCTGGCGCGCCGGTACATGCCGGCGCATCTCCGAGGCTTTCTCGCCGGCAACCCGGCGAACGATCTGATCGACCCATGCCTTGCCCGTGACCGATAGGAAATCTCGGGGAAGAGCAAGCCGTTGGATAAAGGCGAGTTTGGCGGTCACGCCAAGAATGTTTTCGAGCGTCGCCTGACCTGCATCCCCCTTCATCGTGTTGAAGCCGGTCGGGCCATCGGGATCGGCGAGCGAGGCTTCCAGCAAGGCGACCGCATCCGGCGCAAGCCGATCGCGGACTCGGGCCAACAGGGCCTCCAGATAGAGGTGTCGTTGCGAACGGACGAGGCGTTCCAGCTCCTTGCGCGACGGCCCATAGATACGGCGGTCGCGGCACCACAGGAAAACATGCTCGAGCATGGCATTGATCGGCTGCCCGCCCGCACAAAGATCGTCGGAAATCCACCTCGACAACGCCCTGCGATCCGTCTGCGTCATACGGCGGAACCCGAGATGCCGCAAAATCTCCGCGCAATGCCGGCGGGCGGTGCGCCCGGAAAAATCATAGTGGTTCACGGATTTGGCATCGAGACCAAGTTGCTCCGCCAGATACAAGACACCGTCGGAGGGTATCGACGCATGATCCGGCACAAAGAAGCCATGCCCGGCGAAAAATCTAAGCTGAACCGCCAATCCCAGTCGTGCCGTCTCCGCTTTGCCGGTCACGAACGCGATGTCCGAAAAACTCAGGCTCCAGGAGCCGATCAGATCCCCACTCGAAACGCCAAGGCTCATAACGCCGCTCCCTTATCGGAGCGGAACGTCGTTCCTCGCATGGGCGATCGTCAACAACAACCAGCCCGTTCCCGACGTGTTCTCCAAGATGACCAAAATCGCAGCTTCGGGCCGACTGGGCCAATTAGCTGCAACTTCATGATTGTGCCAGCATCTTACCCGTTCAAAGAGGTGAGGCGGAGATCTTCACGAAGGAATTGGGCTGTCAGGGTGCAGCACCCTGCAATTCGTCAGTGCCAGAGAAATAGCCAGCGACCCCATCCATGACATACGCGAGCGTCGGCAGGTGTAGATCCGCATAGGCGCCTCGGTTTGGGTTATGGCTTGCGCACTTCAGTTTGATCGGCAGCTTTCGCCAAGATCGGGCGCTCACCGGAGCTGATGTAAACGTCCTACCCTGGTCGGAAGCTAACGGAATAGCGGACGGTCCGCACCTAGGCGTCGAAGTTTGCCGCCTGTACGGCAAGAATGGGACGAAATCGCAGCGTGGGCAGAAGCGCTACGTCAATGAACATTCTGAATGGATAGCCTCCCCCACCACGCTGCGCGCGATAGCGGCGAGATGGGGATGATGAGTGAAGAACAGCACTTGGGTGGAGCGAGCTAGCTCTGCCAGCACCTGAAATCCTGCTTCTGACCGCCGATCATCGAAGTTGACAAATAGATCGTCGGCAAGGAATGGCAGCCGCACGCCAGCGACGACGGACTGCTCCACGGCGGCGAGCCGCAAGGCGAGGAACAATTGGTCTGCAGTCCCCTCACTCATGGCCCCGATCTCGACAACAGTGCGTCCATCGTCGCGCAGTCCCAATAGCCTCGGCGTTGCACCGTCGGCGTCGATCCGCAGCGCCGCATAGCGTCCGGTCGTCAGAGTCGAGAATATCTCGCCGGCACGCAGCAGCATTGGGTCTTGGTGGCGCTCCCGATACTTCTCTATCGCCCAGCGCAGGGTGACCGCTTGCGCCCGTTTGAGAATAAACTGATCGGATAGGACACCAAGTTCCGCCCGCGCCTGCTCGGCGTTGGACGCGGCATCTGCCGCGGGATCCGCGTCGGTCTCCAGGCTTGCGAACACCCGCCTGGCATCACCGTGCGCGGCGGCGGCGGCGGCTACCTCTTCGTTGCGCTCCGCTAGTTCGGCTGTCGTCGTTTGTGTTTTTGCCGCGAGGCTGTCGATATCGACCTCGCCCACTGCATCAAGGAGCTCCGCCAACGACTTGCCATCTCCAGCGGCCGTTATGGTCAGTTCCAGTTCCGTTACTGCATCGCGTAAGGCGCGCGCACGCCGCGAGCGTTCAATAGCGCCGCTCAGCTCACCAAGAGCGGTCGAGGCGGTCTCCTTCATGAGCGGGAGCAGCGCCTCCATCGCGACATCGATCTTTGCAGTCTCGGCTGATATCTCCGCCGTTCTGCTGGCGATCGTTTCCTTCAGCGCCTCCGCGACGTTCCCAGCCGCTCGCGCCGACGTTAGGCGGGCGCATATGAGGTTGAGGCGGTCGGCAACATCAATCGTGGGCGCAATGCCGAGCGCGTCCGCTACAGCCGTCACCTCCTTCTCAAAATCGCGGGCTTCCTGCGCCGCCCCCTCGATGCGAGCCTGCAGCTCAGATTGCCTGGCGATGGCCGCTCGGAGTTCGTCAAGGGCGTCGAGCGTCGCGGTGGCACCGGCAATCTCCAGCTTTAGCCCGGCTTCAGTCAAAAGCAGGTTCCACTGCTCCGCTCGCGTCGCGGCCGCGTCCTCCAATCGCTTTCGACGGCGCCCCAGCGCCTCAGCATCTCGCTCAATTTGCATCGCAGCGGCCTTTTCGAGCTGCTTGCGCTGCGCCGCTTTTTCGCCCTCACTCCGGATCTGCTCAGCGACTGCCAGGACGGGCGCGAGCTCGGCGCCCACTGTCATCCCTTCTCTGGTACCCAGACACTTCACCAACTCGGCACGCGCTGCACCGCGTCGAGCGATTATGTCTTTGGCGGCATCAGTGGTCAAAGTGGCGTGTTGGGCCGCCGCCTCCACCTTGTCCCGGTCGGCGAGCCAGCCCAGGAAACGAGCCGGGTCCATCGCTGGGTAGCCTGAACTGATGAGCTTCTGCTGCCAGGCAGTGCTGATCATTTCTGCGCGCTTGGCCGCGGCGAGCGATCGCGCATCACCTTGGTCGGCTTCGAGATGGAGCTTGGCGCGCCGCTGCGCCATGTCGGCGAGGCGACTGGATTCGTCCGCCGCGGCGAATCGAAGGTCACTCCTCTCGTCTGCTTCAGTGATTGTCGCCTCGAACGCCATGACTGAATGCTCGGGCGACGGGAGTGGTGCTGCCGCCAATATGTGCGCGCGCAGCGGCTGCCATTGTTCGTTGCGCGCGGCTCGCGAGGCAGCAATTTCCTCCGCGGAAATGGCCGTGCCTGAAGACAGCTGCTCCATTTCAAGCGACAGTTTCGCTGCCTCTTGACGCGCGCGTGTGGCGTTCTCGATTTCTCGCGCAATTTCTGTTGCGATGTCGCCGAGCGCAACGCGCGCCTCCTCGATTTCAGCCCGGGTGATATTGGGAAGTGCGAACAGTGTTTGCGCGTCGCCGGCCCATGGCGCCAACCGGGCCAGCGCCTGTTGGAGCGAAGAGGCAGCCAGTTCGGCGTCCCGTTGTGCCGATACACATCGCAGGTCGGCATCCGCCCCAAGCGCACGGGCCGCATCGACCGCGGCAATGATGGCTGAAAGATCGCCGGCCGCCTCCTTTCCTTCGGCTTTCACCGACGCGCGGCGGAGAGCGAGATCCTCTTCGCTTTCGTCAATTTGACGCCGTGCCGACATATCCTCGACATGCTGGAGCGCGAGTTCACGCAGCCTGGAGCTGGCGATCCTGGTAGGAGGATTGCCAATGGTTTCAGTTTCCTCCCGTAGCCTTTCCACCAAGCCAGCTGCGGTGGCCAGCTCGCCCTCTAATCGAACTTGGTCGTTCCGTGCCTTCGACGCTGCACCCGCCGCCGTCACGAGTTCGTCAATTCTCTCGGCTTCGGCCAAGATCAATGGGTCAGTGTCTAAGACACCAATCTTCTCGACTGCCTCCGCCAAGAGCTTCTCGGCCGTCGCTTTTGCGCGCCCGGCAGCATCAGCGTCTGCAATGGCCCGTTCCGCTGCCGCCTCGCGGTGGGGCGAGATGGCGATGGTAGCCGCATGTTCTTCCAGGGCGTTGAGGTGGTCGGCGCGAAGGCGGATGGACGGAGCGATCCGACGGATGCGCTCGATGCGACTGAGCTGCGCGAGCACATCGTCTCGGGCGCGCTGAGCTTTGGTCAAATCCTCCTGCTTCGCGGCGACGGCGCTTTTCGCATCGAGCCAGGCTTTGGGCTTCAGAGACTGGTCCCGAACTGCGCGGCTATGAGTCTCGAAATCCCGTTGCGCCAGGGTGAAGGAACGACGCGCGGAGGCGCGCGGTCCCCAGATCGCGTCTGCCTCAGATTCCAGTTTGGAAAGCTCATCAGAAACGCCAGTTAGTCCCGAACCCGCTGCGAAAAGGGCACGGCCGAGATCGTTACGCGCTTCCACCATCGCGCGGCCGCCCTCGCGCAGACCTTCCTGATTCAGGCTGAATGAGAGACCGAACGTCTCGCGCGTCTGTCCGCGCAGCATCGCGAGCAGCGCACCCTCATCAAGCGGACGGTCATCGGCATCTAGGAGGGTCACGCCTGTGCCCTTCTTGCGCCGCAATGCCAGCGATTTCCCGTCATCTTCGAGCACGGCGCCGACCCTGAGCAGGGAATAATCGTAGATGAAATTATAGGGCGAGCGGGCGGGAAAGCCGAACAACAGGTCCGACACCGCGGCCATAGAGGTAGTCTTGCCGGCTTCGTTGGGCCCATAGATTACGTGAAGGTCGGGTGGGCCTGCCCGGAATGTCAGCTGACAATCCTCGAAATGCCCATAACGCTCGAGGGAAAGGTTGGCAAAGCGCATTTTATTGCCCCCTTGCCAAGCGCGATTGGAGCGCAAGGGTAGCGGTGTTGAGCACTGCGGACCAGTTGCCCTCGCTTGCAGAGCGCCTCAGATCCTGATCCTCAGCGGCACCCAGAGACGTCTGCGCAGCGAGCAGGAATGGAGTTAGGTCCTCGGCCAGCATGGCCGTGAGCACCGGATCCTGGGGCGCCTGGTGGATCAGATTGGCAAGGCCATCTGATACCATGAGGTCGCTGGTTTTCTGGGGCGTCCCCACCTCGACCCTCACCTTTTCAATGAACAGGTCGGGCGAGATGCCGCTGGCTATTGCGCGAGCGTCCTCGCGCAACGTGGCGGCGCGGTCATGCATCGCCCCTGCGTCATCCGTCATCCCAACCAGGACAATACGGGCCACAATCGGCAGGCCCGCAGAGTTTTGTTGCCAGTTCGCGGTCAAGGCAGCCCGCAAAAGATTGGGCACATCCCCCGCCGCCTGATCCGTGCAGTCGACCTCTATCCTCACCCATCGCAGCACGTCGAGCTCCACCCGGTCGATGGATGTGACCTGTAGGTCCTCGACAGTGACGATGACCGCGCCTTTTGCCCCTGTTTCCCTGATGGAGCGCCCTTGGGTGTTGCCAGGGAAGACGACATATGGATCTTCGCAGACGATTTCGTGCTCATGCACATGACCCAGCGCCCAATAATCATATTGCTTCGATCTTAGGTCATCGATGCTGCAGGGCGCATATGCGGCGTGGCCCTGCCGGCCCGCCAGGGCGGTGTGCAGCACGCCAATATTGAAGTGATGTGGAGCCGCTTCGGGATAGGCCTGCACGAGATTGTCCGTGACCGCGGAAGTGGCGAAGCTCTGCCCGCTGATCGCAACGCGAATGTCTGGGAGCAGATGGGTTTGAGGCTTTTTTGTACTAAAGAGCCGCACGTTGGGCGGCCAAGGTACGCTACGTGTGAGAACAGACGCCGCGTCATGGTTGCCCGCAAGCAGGAAGACGGGAATTCTAGCCTGATCCAGCCGCCCCATTGCTCTGGCGAAGTAGAGGCCCGTCCCCATGTCCTTCCAATCGCCGTCAAAGAGGTCGCCAGAAATGACAACAAAATCCACGGCCTCGTCGATGGCGTGCTGCACGAGGTTGTCGAATGCAGCGCGCGTCGCGCCGCGGATCTCAGCGTCTGGGAGGCCCTCGTAACGTGAGAGGCCATAAAGAGGGCTGTCCAGGTGAATATCGGCAGCGTGCAAGAAACGGAAGCTACTCATCATCATCCCCCTGGAGATTGAAGTCGTACCTCAATCCGAAGCGCAATTGCGCGCTATTTCTCCGTGTCCGGCTCACGTCACTCTGGCGCCATGCCGTGACTAGAACGACCTTCACGTCATGATGTGCGATTAACCTGACCAACCCGGCGAGCGTCGAAAGCTTCGAGCCATTTACGGCGAACAATTTCATAGAGGCTGGCAGGGAGCAGACCGTAAGCCACGCTGCCATCCTCATCGCCTGGAACAGGGCGAATGTCGGGACCGGGCCACTGGAAGCGATTGGCTTCAGACAGAATGATCCAGGAACGAGCATCATCGAGGCCGAGGCGGACCTTAGTTCGTGTGGGGATCTCGACCGCAAGCCGCTCATCGGCGGGCGGCGTGTGGGTCACCGGCAGGACTGTGACGATCTGCTGACCATCCTTGGTTATCGTGGTGAGCAGAACGGCACACGGCCGATCCTTGCCGCCGTCCTCAAGGCCGATTTTTGCTTCGTGGCTCCAGAGAAAGGAATATCGAATTACGAGGCCGGGAACCGGTGTAGGAAGCGGCATCAATGATCCCGCAGCTCGTCATCGAAATGGGCAGCCTCCGCTGCCGGACGTGCGGCTGCGATCGCTTCACGATCCTCCTCGGTGAAATCGCTCAGCGAGAGCACTTCTCTGTCGCGGCTCTTGAGCCGCATATATTCAGCATGCGACATGAGGACGAGGCTGTCATGCCCGTGATGAGTAATAGTAAGAGGGCTTTCCAAGGCTCGCCGGCTGATACGGCCGAATGATTTGGATGCCTCAACGGAACTGACAGAATGAGCCATGACGTTTCTCCTGTCCGCATAATACGGATTTTCCGGAGAGGTTCAAGGTGGCGGCTAAGCAAGCGGGGCGCGCCTTCTGGCCTCGCCCCGCTTGCCCCATCAGCTCGGAGCCGAGCTCAAGCCGCCTCTGTTCGTGGCACGAGATCGGCTTCCCATTGATCCAGCAGCCGCGCGACGGCGCAAGTCAACCTGCGCAGCCGCGCAATCTCCACCTCCCCAGCAGATGACGAAGCGGTCAGCGCCATGAGATATCTGTTCAGCCGATCGCGCTCCGTGCGGAGGAATGTCAGAAATGGGTGGGCCATAGCTCAATGCGGTGTCCGATCGAGATCCCGCAGCGCATCGACCGAGAAGGGGTGCCTGACATCGGGTGGATTTCTCATCGCGTGCTCGCCCTCAACGGCATGGGCGTCAGATGCCCACGATGCCAGGATAGATCTTTTCACCTCTGGCTCAAATTGGGGATGATGAACGACATCCAAGGGGTGTTGAAAATGGGGGCTCTGTTGCAAAGATTGGCGGCAGTCAGAGGTAGGCTGTCGCTCTGCGCCGATCAGGCGGCTGCTGCGAAATGGTGGTTGAGCATGCCCATGGCCTCCGTCAGCGCCGAGGGCCCAATGCCAAAAGCTCTCTCCACAAGGCGCACCTCGCCCCTGATGCCGGGCTGCAGGCACCAGGGGCGAGCCTGTCCTTTGCGCAGGGCTCGCATGACTTCGAATCCCTTGATCGTGGCATAGGCCGTGGGGATCGATTTGAAACCGCGCACCGGCTTGATCAGTATCTTGAGCTTTCCGTGATCGGCCTCGATCACGTTATTGAGATACTTCACCTGCCGGTGGGCCGTCTCCCGGTCCAGCTTTCCTTCGCGCTTCAATTCGGTGATCGCTGCACCATAGCTCGGCGCTTTGTCGGTATTGAGCGTGGCAGGCTTTTCCCAGTGCTTCAGGCCTCGCAGGGCCTTGCCCAGGAACCGCTTCGCTGCCTTGGCGCTGCGGGTCGGCGACAGGTAGAAATCGATCGTGTCGCCCCGCTTGTCGACTGCCCGGTACAGGTAGGTCCACTTGCCCCGCACCTTGACGTAGGTTTCATCCAGGCGCCAGCTCGGATCAAAGCCACGCCGCCAGAACCAGCGCAGCCGCTTCTCCATCTCCGGGGCGTAGCACTGGACCCAGCGATAGATCGTCGTATGGTCGACCGAAATGCCGCGTTCCGCCAGCATTTCCTCAAGGTCGCGATAGCTGATCGGATAGCGACAATACCAGCGCACCGCCCACAGGATCACATCACCCTGGAAATGGCGCCACTTGAAATCCGTCATCGTTCCGTCCGTCCAATCTCCGCCAAGCATGCTCAAGCTTCACGATTTTTGCAACAGAGCCAAATGGTCCACGCATGGCAGTTCCATTTCGGCAACCCGTCGCGCTCCGGCTATCACAACCGGGAATGGGCCGACAAAATGGAAGCTATCGGCCTCATGCCGTCCAGCACGGGCCAGCCCGGAGGCGCTAGGACAGGGCAGAAAATGGCCGACTATGCCATTCCGGGCGGCCCCTTCATGCTCGCCACGGATGCCCTGTTGACGCAGAATTTCCGCATTTCGTGGCTCGATCGGTTCCCGGCGATCATGCCGACGCCGGCGATCGACGCCGGCGCCGGCGCCGGCGCTGCTGACGGCCATCTAGCGGACGTGCTTCAGCCCGCCACGGGGAACCGATCGAACCGGATCAAATATCGCTGCCCTACATGCGGCGTGCAGGCATGGGGCAAGCCCGCGCTGCGGCTCCTGTGCGGTGGCGACGATTGCGCCAGCGCGCCCCTCGCCCCTGTCGAATAAAGGGGCTAGGATCGGCCCATGACGATGCGCAGCCTATTCGACGGGGCTTTGACGATGATCCTCTATGTCCTCGCTTTCGCAGCGGGGACAGTGTTCGTGCGGGCCAACTATGATCTGATTGAGGCGCACCCGCTTCTGGTGTTCTTTGTCGGCGCGATCTTCGCCTACCAGCTATTCAACCTGATCCCGCTTGCCGTTGCGACCATCAACGATCACATTCTAGGCCAGCCTGAACAGCGTCATAAGCGAGACTAGAGGCTATCCCTTCGGAATAGCGTTAATATCGAGCGCAAGCGGCTCGGTTTGTCGGGAGCTGCATGGTCCGGGGCCGGGGCCTCCGTCGCTGCGGGGTGCGCCTCATCCCATAGAGCTTTCCAACGCTCCGCCTCAATGCGGCGCGCCATTGCGCGGTTCTCAACCGCGTGCAGCCTTCGCGCTTCTCCGGGATCGCTATCCATGAATCTCGCGCTGCACGATTAATGGTAAGGTTCCGTTGCACACCATGATTAACAGCCTGCCGACGATAGATTGAGCATATCGCGCTGGCGCGGCTCCTTCGCCCTGCCAGCGCCGTGCCTGCCCGATACGGTTCTGCAACAACTCTGCTTTCGGGTCGCGCACAACCCCCGTTGTGTCCGAAAGTGCGAAAGCCCGGCCCTGTGTCGGGCTTTCTTATATTCGTGCTAGACCACGCCCCAACAAATAGTTCTGGTTCTCATAGACGCCTGCGTCTATGCCGGATCTGACAGAGGAAGCGGGATGGCATTGGAACCTATCAGGGTATTGGAGTTCGCGGACGCCGATCGCGCGGACGTGCAACGGCGCGTGGTCGATGCCGTGCAAGCTGCGCCCGAACGGTTCCTGACGGACTATGCGGCCCGACCCGGCACGTTCGGGGGGCGCTACGTCTGTGCGGACGCCATGAAAGAGCTGCTTCCCGAATATACCGCCTCAAGGGAGGCCCGCGGCCGATACAACGCGCCCGTCCACAATGCCGCGGCCGTTCTGGCGGCCGAACAATACCGCCGTGTAGTGGCCGATAGCTCCGATCCAGCCCGCAACCTGGTGCTGTTCGTAACCGGGATGCCGGGAGCCGGGAAAACCTCTGAAATCCAGTATGCGGCGCTGCATGAAGGAAACCGGCTCGGCCGTGACGTGCGCGCGATCTTTGAGGGCCAGCTTGTCGATCCGCAAGCAAGCATAGCCAAGGTCGAACAGGCATTGAGCGCCGGATGCAGGGTCGGGGTAATAGCGGTTCTGCCTCGGCCAGAGGAGGCGCTTGCGCACACATTCCAACGCTTTGAGGAGCTGGGCCGGGGTGCGAGCGCGGCCGTGATGGTGCGTATTCAGGAGGGCACGCCTGACGGCCTAGAGGCCCTTCTAGGTCGCTTTGGCGATCAGATTTCGGTTGCGGTCCATGACGTGCGCGATCGTGCGAATGTTCATCGCCTAGAAGGCATGGACGGTGTAAATATCTGGCGGAAGGAATTGGAAAATGGACCTGTCCAAGAAAGACTTGAAAGAGAGTTCGACCGGCTCAACCAGCTCGGCCGCGTCAGCGCCGATTGCGCCCTCCAATTCAAAGGACAGTCTCCCCACGGGCAACTTTACGCGGTTGGAAGCCCTGATGTTGGTGGGAGCCTCGCACATGGCGACGGACGAAAAACTACGCCGGAAAGTGGCCGAACGTCTCTCCTGAACGCAGCGCGGGGAAGCTCGCTCGCCGGACTCTCCGACGCCCTCAAGACAGGCCAGAGCGAAGGCGACGGCAAAACCAAATCCGACGAAATCGGCCACGGCCTGCCTAAGCCGCCGTCGCCCCGGCGTTCCAGATGAACGCCCCCAGCCTTAACCTTCCGTTTGGTGTTAGCCGGGGAGCGTTGCGAGGGGCTGGCCCCTTGCTGTGGGGGTCGAGCGGGACGCTAGGCGGCCCGATCGCAGGGGGACACTTCCCCCGCCCGCCCCTTCCTTTCCAGTAGTTGCCATGACCGGCTATCTCGGCTCGAAACAGGTTTCGGGCGCATATCAGGCTGTGATTGCCAATATGCCGCCGCACGATACCTACATTGAGACGCATCTAGGCTCCGGCATCGTCCTCCGGCGCAAGCCTCCCGCTGCCCGCTCGATCGGCCTCGAAATTGATCCGGCTACCTTTGAGTGCTTCGGCTCGATCGCGGCGGAGGAATCGAGCGCGTTCGATGGCGCGGCCGTTGAAACCTACAACGTCGATTGCCTCGCCTTCCTGCGCGATTTCGACTTTTCGGCCGCTGGGCGCGTGCTGATCTATGCTGATCCGCCCTATGTCCTCGCCACGCGCTCCCATCCGGGCACGCGCTACCGCTATGACTATACGGACGCGGACCATAGGGAACTGCTGGCCGTCCTCGATGCGCTGCCCGCCTCGGTGATGATTTCAGGCTATCCCTCGTCCCTGTATAGCGAGCTGCTGCCCGCGCCGCGCTGGCGCGTCCTGTCCTATCAGGCCATGACGCGAGGCGGGCCGCGCACCGAATGTCTATGGATGAACTATGCGCCCGATGCGGCGCATTGGGCCACCCATGCCGGGGTGGATTTCACCGATCGCCAGAGGATCAAGCGCAAGGCGGCACGTTGGAAACGCATGTTTAGCGAGCTGCCTGCGGGCGAGCGAATTGCGATCCTCGCCGCGCTGCTGGAAGTGGACTCATAGCAGGCCAGCACCGCACTCGTTGCCGTTGTGAAATGATTAACCAAAGCATCCTAGATCAGCCCTGCGACCCGAAGAACCTTTCTCGATCATTTAGGTTCTTTCACTGGACCCGGCTGCATTAGCTGTCGGGTCCATCTTTTTGCGCCCCCAGCTCGTCCACCAACATTTAACCAAGGCGGGCAAGGGTCCGATTACCGCTCCTGTGTCAAAAGAGGCGATGAACGGCGATAACAACAGGCCCTTTTCGCGCGGCGATTTGTCGGCGCTTCTGCTGCTGCTGTTCACGCTCGCCATGATGGCCTATAATTATTCGCATCCAGAGTGGGCGAGCCAAGGCGGCATATGGGCCTACATTGTTCCCCGCCACGGGACAGCATCATAGGCGTGCGCGCCTATCCGATGACTGAACGGACAAAGCGGACGATCGGCGGCCCAACGCCCGCGAGGAAGGCAAGCCCGGTAAGCGCCAGCAATCCCCAAAACTCGATGTGGATAAGCAAGTCGCTGCCGGTATCGTCGTTCGGATCGGGCCATTCCTTCATGGCACCGGATGATTACGGCTCCGGCTCGATGCTGCAACCTCCTAAGCCAGCAAGGAGGCTTCACCGGGATCGCGTCCCGGGACGTGGTGTAGGATCTGGTGGTAGCGCTGCTGGCCGGACGCGCGCTTTGGATATTGCACTGTAGCGTCCGGCCAGCAGCGCGGGTGGTCACCGTGGTTTTCGGATAGGTTTGGGTTGCGAAGCTCGAACCTGGAGAACCACGATGACCGATTCTATGATGCACCTGCGCGCGCTGGTCGAGAAGGCCCCGGACGCGGATATTTTGCGCGAGATGATCTCGTTTGCCGCCGGGCGGTTGATGGAGATGGAGGTCGGCGGCTTGACGGGTGCGGGCCACGGCGAGAAGTCCACCGATCGGCTTGTCCAGCGCAACGGCTATCGCGACCGCGACTGGCAAACCCGCGCGGGAACGGTGGAACTGCGCATCCCCAAGTTGCGCAAGGGCAGCTATTTTCCCGGTTTTCTGGAGCCGCGCCGGATGGCCGAGCGGGCGCTGACGGCGGTCATCCAGGAGGCCTATGTGCATGGCATCTCGACCCGTTCGGTCGATGACCTGGTCAAAGCGCTTGGCATGGACGGCATTTCGAAGAGCCAGGTCAGTCGCCTGTGCGAAGAGCTCGACGAGAAGGTCAACGCCTTCCTCGAACGCCCGATCGAGGGCGACTGGCCGTACCTTTGGATCGATGCCACCTATGTCAAAGTCCGCCAGAACGGTCGGATCGTCTCGGTCGCGGTGATCATCGCGGTGGGCGTCAACAGCGACGGTCGCCGCGAAGTGCTGGGCATGGACATCGGGCCATCCGAGGCCGAACCCTTCTGGACCGCCTTCCTGCGCAAGCTGACGCGCCGGGGCCTGCGTGGGGTGAAACTGGTGATCTCCGATGCTCATGAAGGCATCAAGGCAGCGGTGTCCAAGCTGCTGTGCGCAACATGGCAGCGCTGCCGCGTCCACTTCATGCGCAATGCGCTCGCCCATGCTGGCAAGAGTGGCCGGCGCGTCGTCTCGGCATTCATCGGCACCGCCTTTGCCCAGGACACGCCTGAGGCAGCCAGCCAGCAATGGCGTTCCGTCGCCGACCAGATGCGCCCAAAGCTCCCGAAACTGGCGACTTTGATGGACGATGCCGAACCCGACGTGCTGGCCTACATGACCTTCCCAAAGGAACACCGCGCCAAGTTGCACAGTACGAATCCCATCGAGCGCCTCAATGGCGAGATCAAGCGCCGCACCGAGGTCGTGGGCATCTTCCCCAACGAGGCTGCGATCACCCGCCTGATTGGTGCCATTCTCATGGAACAGTCCGACGAATGGGCCGTCCAGCGCGGGCGCTACATGTCGCTTGAAACGATGGCCCCGGTGAGCGACAATCCCATCGTCATGCTCTCGGCTGTGCCCGGTGCATGATCGGCTCAAGCTGATGCCGAAATTGGCGGTGGCCCAGATAAGCTACACCACGTCCCGGGACGCGATCTTCACCGGCCCGCATCATAGACGGGAACGTCTATGCCACCGGCGACATAGACGCGGGCGGCTATGCTGCAGCACATAGACAGCGGCGACTATGCTTCAGCGGCCAACATTTCCGAGACAGGGCACCCGATCGCGTCCGCGAGCTGCGCCATAACATCCAAGGTCGGATTGGCCTTCCCGTTCTCGATAAACGAAATGTAGGAAGCCGTGACGCCGGTTTGCTCATGCAGCATCGCTTGCGACATTTTGAGGGCCTGCCTCCGCGCCCTCAACCGCTTCCCGAATAATTTGCTCAACGGGTGCGCCATATCGTCCAAACGTAGGTATATTGCCATTCTGGAACCTGCTTCGGAGTCGGGTGATGATGGACTTGAACGACGAACAATATCACCGCCTCCAACATGCTATAGCCCTCACGCGCGAAAGCCTCGCTATCGCGGCGGAGCTGGGCGACGATCTATCAGCCTTCCAACTGAAACACGCGCTCCATTCGCTGCATTACATTAGCGAGCTAGAGGCCGAAGGCCATGACGATCGGGAGCCTGTCACCCTGACCGTGGATGAAGCGAAGGCCCCGCGAACTGCGAGAACAATGCGAGACACGGACTTGAGCGATGAACAATATCGCCGCCTCCTCCACGCTATAGACCTCGCACGGGAAAGCCTCGTTATCGCGGTGGAGATGGACGACGACATAACCGCCTTCCATCTCAAAACCGCGCTCCGTTCCCTCGACTATTCTAGGAAGTTGGTTTCCGCTTGATCTAGCGTCGAACGCTGCGGCGCTGGGCCGGTTGATCGTCTCCGATAACCGGCCCGGAACGCTTCCTTTCGCGTTCGTCGTCCAGCTTGATCCGGGGAGCCTCCCGCTCCTGCTGACGCGGGTTCTCGATCGCCGCCCTGATCTGGCGCACCGCGCCTTCACGGCCCAAGCGGCTGTTCTGCTGCAAGTCGTTGAAGTCGGTGAAGCGTGCCGGGTCGGCCTGCTGCTCGCCGGGGGCGAAGGTCGGGAAGACCGGAACGCCGTTCACGGCCTGCGCCGCTTGGGTCGCCTTCTCCTTGCCGGGATTGTAGCCGAATTTCTCCAAGACGCGCTGATCGTCCTCGCCCATGATGAAAATCGGCTTGTCGGGGTAACGCTCGCGCAACGCGGCTGCGACGGCGGGGAGGTTGCCGGAATCGAACGCCGCGACGGTCGCATGGTCCACCACGCTAGAGACGGTCGCCATCGTCGCGTAGCCTTCGCCAATCATAATGCGCGGGGCCTTGTCGAGCGCGGCTAGTGCGGCCTGCGGCGTCACGCCCCCGTTGACCACATGGAAACAGCTTTCCTTGTGGCTCTCCTTCGCAAAACGCTTCGTGCCGTCTTCCTGAATATATTGCGTCGTCCAGTGCTTGCCGCTGGTGTCGATCGCCGGAAGGTGGATTGTAGTATCGCTGGCGCTGGCGAGCGCGCCGATCGTCGGCGCAATACCCTTCCTCTCCATGTAGGGCGTTGCCTGCTCGATCTGACGGCATTGCGCGGCGCGCTGCTGCACGCGCTCGGCCGTCGCATCATATGTCGCCGCCCGCTCCCGCTCGCGCTCCTCTCGCTTGGTGGCGGCCTCGGCGTTCAACCGGGCCTTTTCCTCCTCGCTCAACGTGTAGCCGGTGCTTTTCCATCGCATATCCAGCCCCGAACGGTTGTTCTTGATGTAGCCCGCTGGGTGGCCATCGGTGAAGGCGACATAGAAACCCGCCACCTCGCCCTTTCCATCGCCCTGTGCCGGAACGCGGTGGGTCTTGCCGTCCATCATCGGGTGCCCTGCGGGAACCTCAAGGCCAAGAGATTTCATCGCGTCGGCAAATTCGACCTCCGGGCTTTTCGCCTCCTTCTGGCGCGGCTGATTGTCTATTTTCCAGCGCGCCAGCTTCTCCGGGTCCGCGCCCTCCGGCGCATACCAGCTCTTGCGAGCGGCATCCCATTTCGCGCCGTTGGCTTTGGCAAGGGTTCGTTCGCCATAAGGCACCGCCAGATATTCGCGTGCCTGTCGCGGGGTTTCCTGCATCGTTTGCCCTTCCTGCGGCTGCTCCGGGGCCGTGGGGCGCTGCGCGCGCTCGCCGGGGAGCGATTGGCCTAGATCTCCTGCGGGTGCCTCTACGGCGCTTGAAAGCCATTTCTGGAACGGCTCGACATTAGCGCCTGCCGGAACATACCACGACTTTTCGGCCTTATCCCATTTCGCGCCCAAGGCTTTCGCCTCGTCCTTTTCCCGATAGGGGACCGCAAGATATGTGCGGGTGGAAGGCTCTGGCGCGGCGTCCCGCTGGTCGGTCGCGGCGATGCCCAAGGGCGGCGAATTGACCGCATAGAGAGGGGCCAAGCCCTGCCGCTCGCGGCGCTCATCGGCATATTGCTCGGCCTTCAAATTGACAAGGCGGGCAACGTCCTCCGGGTTCTGGTCGCGGCCGTCAAAATCGGTGATCTGGTTCGGCCCAAGCGACAAGGCGATATAGCGGCGGCGTTCGCTATCTGCGGAATAGCCCGCCATAAGGTTTCGCTCGCCGTTCGGGGTTATCATCGTGCCGATCGGCCCGACGCCCTCAAATTGCCGTCGAACGGTGTGCATCGGCCCGCCACTATCAACCGGCTCCCAACCGTGCTTGTCGATCAGCGCGCGCAAAGTGCGGTCGGAATAGTGCTGCTGCGGCTCCGGTATAGGATCGCCTATGGCGGCAACGGCCCCGGCTGCGGCGGCCCATCTGTCGCCGCTATGGTCTGTCAGCCGCTCGACCGTAAACCCGGAGGCATTGAGCGCCGCCGCAAGCCCCGGTCTGGCGAAGGCGGCCTTTATACGCTCGTCCAGCTCCATATTGAGGTCGTCGGATATTACTAGGTCCGCTTCCTCGTTCCCCTCGAAATGGGGGCCGTTCTGCCACTCCTCATAGGCTTGAACAGTCTTGGCCATGTCCGCGACCGCAAGCCGATCGCCCTCATCAAGATCATTCTGGCGATACTCCTGCGCCTGCTGGAAGTCTGGCGGTAGAGTAACGCGGAACCTGTCAAAATCCTCGCGCGTGGCAGGCCGGATTTGATCTAGCGGACTGGCATAGAATGGCCCGTTAATCGGGTTGCGCCCGTCTATATTGCTGGCAAGAACGCCCAACATCGCCATGCCCGGCTGCTGATAGCAAAGCGTATTTTCGTTGCTGACGAAATATTGCGTATGGTCGTGTGCCTGCTCGACCTGCTGAACCTGTTTTTGTTCCAGCGCCAGAACATAGGTGTGAATCTTCTCGGCGTCCGATGCGGCACGGACAATCTCAAGCGGGTCTTCCTCAAGGACTTTGATCCATGATCCGACATAGGCCGCGTGCTGCTCCGGGTCGTGGCCGATCTGCAATTCCTGCCCGGTTATGAGGCTCGCAATCTCGGCGACATATCCTGACAGTCCAGCCAAAAATGGCGGTTGGAAATAAAAACCATCGGTGCCTCCAGCACTGCCCAGAACCCCATGGCTCCCCCGATGCGGGGGCGGGCGGCGAGAACGACCGGAGAGGCCCGCGCAAGCGGCGGGCCGCACCCGGCTCGGCGAAGCCGGGCTTGCGGCGCGCCGTGGCGGGCCTAGCAGGGAGCGCCGACCAGACCCGCATCGAGGGAGGCCCGAAAAATCAGCGCCGCCGCGCCAGCGGCGTCCGTTGGTGAGCGGGCGAAGCCCGCGCATCGCCATGCGCGACGAAGCGGCCGAGCCCGCGAGGGATCGGCCGCTCAGCGTTGGTTGCTGCTGGATCATGGCTGCCGGGTGTGCATCCAGTCGGCCGCCGCCTGCGCCTTGCTCGCCGCGGTGAAGATCGCCCGGGGCTCGTCCTTGAGCAGTTGCAGCCAGGAGGCGATGTAGGCCGCGTGATCGGGTCGCGGTTCGTGCGCGATCCCGAGATCGGCGAGCAGGAACGATGCGGTCAGCTCGGCGGTCGCTTCCTCCATGGCGAGCGCGTGCTTGGTCCACTTGGTGCTGAAATCCCGGTCGAGCCGATGGGCTGCGCCACTGGCATGAGCTGCCTCGTGAATATGGGTGGCGTAGAAGCCGTGGGCGTCGTGGAAGGCGCTGAAATCCGGCATGTGGATGCGGTCTTCGGCGATGTGATAATAGGCGCTGGCCGAGCCGTAGACGGTATCGATGCCGAGCGCGGCGATGAAGGCTTCGGCGGCGGCGAGGCGTTCGCTCTCGGGCAGGACCGGCCCCGGTTCGGGCGCATAGCCATCGATCTGATCGGCGTTGAACAGGCTGAACGCCTTGGCGAAAAGCCGTCGGTGGTCGCCATCATCGTCGCTGGCTTCGTCACCCTTCGCGCGAAACTCCTTCCAGAGGACGCCGAGGCTGGCGTGCTCGCCCTTGCGGACCTGCGCGCCGAGCGCCTGCCACTGGCGATAGGTGCCCCAGACCCCGCTCGCATAGCCGCTGCCATAGGCGGCCGCCCAGAGCGAGACCGTATTTATGCCGCGATAGGGCTTGCCGCTGGCGACGTTGGTCGGGCGGGTGACGTCGGCGCCGGAATGATGCCACGGCATGCGCCAGGTGCCGGTGCCGGCTTCGATGGCGTTGACGATCGCTTGCGTGATGCGCGCGTAGACGTCGACACGTGGTGAGGCTGACATGATCTGTTCTCCGTTCTCGCGGCGGGGACCATCCCCGGCGGCGGAGGCCCGTTCGCGCCGGGCACAGGGGGGCTCGCGCACCCGTCAGGGCCGCAGCGAAGCGAAGGACGGCGAAGCCGTTGCGCGGGCGCGCCGACCGGCGCAGGACTCCGCCAACAGCCGGGGTGGTCTACGGCGCGGGAGGATCGATCCCGGCAATCACCGCGGTCAGGCGATCGAGCTCGCGCTGGAGAGCTTGACGCTGGAGATCGGAGATGCGCCGTTCGCGTAGATGCGCCCTGACATCGGCCGCCGCGCGTTCCCAGGCCGGCCTGTGGCGGGCGGTGATGCAGGCGTTGGGACAGCGGGTCGGCTCGCACAGGGCGGTGAGTGGCTGCGCGGGATCGGGGGTCGTCACGCGCTTGAGGCAGAGCGCGGTCGCGGGATCGAAGAAGCAATCCGCGAGCGGGCCGACATGGAAGGTGCGCGCGACGCTGGCGAGCATGACGCGCAGGCGGGCGCGATCGGCGATCATGGCGGGCAATGGCCCGAGCTGAACGGCGGCATCGTCGAGCGTCCGCCCGATACGCGGTCCCGCCGGCCCGCCAAGCGATGCGCCGCCCTGACGCCGGTCGAAATAGTCCAGCAGGTCATCAGTCTGACCGAGCCGGCACTGCGCCTCGACCTCAGCGCGAAACCCCGATGCGCTGGTCCCGGCATAGCCTTCGAACGCGGCGACCGAGGCGTGCTTGTACTGGATCATGCCGGCGATGGTGCCGAACGGACGGTTGGCGATGTGCCACGCGATCGTGCGCCGGAACTGCCGCGTCGTGATGCGCCACGGCTTGCCATCGGGACCGGGCGGGATGACCGGCATATCGGGGCTGCCGAAGGCGGTGTTGAGGTGATCGCGGAAGGTGTTGAGCTGACGGACCACCTCGCTCGACAGATGCGTCTTGGAGACGGCGCTCGCGCGCAGCACCGGCCAGAGCGTATCGCTGCCGCTGGCGCGCGCCGGTCCTGCCGACAGGCGTTCGAGCACCGTGATCGCATCGGCGACCGGCTCTATCGTCACCCAGCTCGCCGCCTCGCCCACGGCCGCCCGGCGCTTGTAGATGGTCGATCGGATGCGATGCCGCTCGATCAGGCCGTCCTCACTGCGCGCGATAGAGAGACACCCGCGCCGCATCGCCTGCACCTCGCAGTCGCGCATGCCGGTCAGGTAGGCGCACACGATATAGGCGGCGGCCTGGAGCATCCGTTCCTCGTGTGCGAGAGTCTTCGCGTCGAAGTGCTCGCGCCATGGCCGACCGCTCTCGGGATCGATCGAGATCGGCGTGTCCATGCCGCCGACCTCTACCCCCAGTTCGGCCGCCACTGCGTCGATCAACCTCGCTTCACCGCCGGTCAGCAGGAGATGCGCGCCTGGCTCGGCCTGCACGTCGATCCCGGCATGGAGATGCAGGAGATGGGCGTTGATCGGTGGGGTCACGGCGCCGGTGTTGGGGTCGACGCGCAGCTTGCCGTTATGAGCGGTGCCCCAGATCGGTGCGCCGCGCCCCTCGCGGCGTCGGCGACCGAAATAGGCCTTCAGGCGGGTGCGGCGACGTTGCCGGCGATCAGCGTCCGGGAGGCCGGAGTCGGCGGCGACGAGACGATCCCGGCGCGCTTCGAGCCGATCAAGCTCGCGACGGGCTGCGAGAATGTCGTCAGCGAAGACGGTGACGTAGCGCAACGACCATGCGAGCAGCGCGGCGATGACCTCTTCCGGGAACCGCGGCGTGCGGTTCTCCCGGACATGCCGGTAGCCCGCGACGCGGGCGGGCGCCTGTCCGGCCCAGGGCTCGAATGCAAGGCCTCCGCCAGCGAGGTGGTCACGATAGTGATAGAGATCGGAGATCACTTCGAGGAGGTGGCCGACGATGACGGGTCGCCGGGCCGGATCGGCACGAAGGTGCCGGGCATAGGCATCGACCAACGCCTGATCGATACGGGAAACGTCGAGCCGTCCGAGCCGCTCACGGGCGAAAGCGAAGAACCGGCGGGCACGGTTGAATGCCTGGCGAATGCTCGCCGGCGGCAGCTTCGGGCGGTAGCCGGGAAGATCGACGTTGAGACGGGCGTAGAGATAGGCGCGCATCGCCGCCTGCACATCGGCATGTTCGAGCACGTCGAAATGCACGGTGACGTGGCAGCGCCGGGCGTTCTCGCGGAATACGGCGAGACCGAGATCCCAGCTCGGGTCGCCGACGCGAGACAGCTCCTCGCGGGCGTGGCCCTCCTTGAGCGGCGCGCTCGCCAGCACGGGGCGATCGTCGAAGGCAGGCTCTTGGGCATGGGCGGGTATGGTCATGCGCGTGCCTCCGGCGGCAGATAAAGCCGCTCGCTCTCCATCTGCCGGCGCGCATCGGCGATGACGGCATCGGAGAAGGCCGGCACGACCTGGGCGGTGATGCGGGCATGGACGCGGCCGAACTTGGCCGCCCAGTCGGTCGCGGGCAGGCTCAGCCGCTGTTCTTCGACGAAGACGAGGAAAGCCAGGATCGCGGGGAGCTTGCGCGCGGTGATGACGGCGTTAGGGCAATCAAGGCAGCCCCAGAAGGGCTGCGCACAGGGCGAACCGGCCTCGGCGAAGGGACTGTTATGGAAGCCCGCGCAGGCGGCGAGCCAGACATCCTGTTCGCCGTCGAGCAACGGACCCACGGTAGCCAGCGGCATCAGCGGCTCGGCCTGATCGGGCGCTTTGCGCAACGCCTGCTCGGCGGTGGGCGGAAGCACGGTCGGCATCGCGGCGGCGACCGCTGCGCGGAAGGCGTCGGCGACGGCCGTCTCGTGCAGGGGCCGGAGCGACGGCAGATCAGCATAGTGGCGCGCCGCTACCTCGCGCGAGTGGCCGACCGCGAAGCGGGCTATATGCCCCTCGGTCTTGGTGTACCATAACGCCTTGTGGGTCTTGCGGAGCCGGGAGAGCAGCAGGTGGAGCGGCTTGCCGTCGTCATCGACAATATCGTTCTGCGCCACCCAGGCATCGATCCGTTCCGTCGGGTGGCGGATACCTGCCCGCAGGCCGCCAGCGTTGTGATAAACCCAAATACGATCGTCGTTTAGATGCGTGCGGGCAGTCGCCGTGACCTCGATCAGGCGACGAATAAGACCGCCAGGCGTGCCACCACCGCCGTCGCGGACGTGCATGCTCTTATGCTCGGCGCCGCGAGCGCGGCGCTTGAGATAGCGCAGTTCCACCGTGCCGGCATGGGGGTTGGTGAGACAATCCACGGTCAGCGTCTTCAGGCACTCGGGCTCGAGGCCGGTATCGAGCGTGAGCAACACGAGCAGCGCCGGCAGATCGCGCGCAAGCAGGTGATGGCGGCCATGCAGGTCGTCGATGAGCGTGCTGATCGGCAATGCGCGCCGCATGCGCATGAAATAGAGGCTCTTCAGCGCGGGCTGGTCTGCGACGATAAAGCCCTGCCGCGCGATGATCGCTTCGACATCGGCGCGCGCGCTGGCGATGACCGGGTCGCCCTCATCGGTCCGGTCGTCGGCGCCGAGACGGCGGAACATCGCTTCGACATCGGTCCTCGCGGCGTCGCGCAACGCGCGGGCGACGAAGGGGCTATAAGCATCGCGCGGGGTCGAGCGGCCCGCCGATGTGGCCAGCGTGTAGCGCAGCCGCTCATGCAGGTCGGACGCGATCCGATCGGGCCGGTCTGCCTCGATCGCGCGCAATGTGTTGATGATCTTGCCGACCGTTATGTGCCGGTGGATCGCGCCCATCCCGCGCTGTTCGAGCGCGGAGGCGAACCCATCGATATGGACTGCGCGCAGGTCGCTGACGCCAGCCACGTTCAGCGCGTCATCGCCAAGCCAGGCGAAGAACAGGCGGTAGGCATTTACATACTGCTTGATGACGCTGGCCGCACCGATGGGGCCGCCGAGCGCCGCTGACCGACGTAGCGCGCCCGCGAAGGCGATGGCGAGTGGGCGAGGAACGAGCCCAGTCATATCGATCAGGACCGTTCCGCCATGCCGTGCCTCGATCGTGAACTTGAGGCCGAGCACAGGATCGGGCTGCACGGACTCCGGCGTGATCGGCGCGAAAGCGACAGGCCGGCCCTTGCGGGGATGCCCGCTCATGCGCCCTGCGGTCCCGGCAGCAGCGCGAGCAGCTCCTCGACGGCCGCGTCCACTGTATCGGCGCGCGTCGCGATATGATCGAGGTAGATATAGGTGGTGGTGAGGCTCGCGTGGCCGAGCAGACGTTGCACCTGTTGCAGCGGGTCGCCCAGGATCAGCCGGTAGCTCTCCACCGGCCCCGCCGGCAATGCCGCTTCGCGCCGCCGCTGCTGGATCAGCAAGGCGAGCATATGGACTGCGAAGGTGTGACGAAGCTGGTGGGGACTGATCGACAGCGGGAAACCGTTCTCCTCGCACCGCTTGCAGGCACGGGTGAAGATCACCTCCCACGAGTTGGGGCGAACAGGCTGCCCTACCTCGGTCAGCCATAGCGCCGCCGGCTCGTGGGGTGGTCCATCCTCGTCGCACAGGATCAGGCGGCATCGTTCCTCTGGGGTGCAGACATCGCGCATGCGGTCGAGACCGGCGCGGGTGACAGGGATCGGTCGTTCGAGCTTGGCCGCGCCGTCCCGCGCGGCGAACTTGGTCACGCCTGCGGCGCGTTCGACGGCGACATAGGCGGCGATCTGACGCAGCAGCCGACGCGGGACCAGCACACTGCGTCCCCGGTCGCCCTTGGTGAGCGGCGGCGGCAGGCGCAGCCAAAGCTGCTGAGCCTGATCGTGGTCGTGATCGATGGCCGCAAGCTCATCGGCGAGCAGGCCCGACGCCTCTTCAAGACGCAGGCCAGTGGTGACGAGAAGGTCGGCGAACAGAGCGTTGCGCAGCCCGTTGCGATCGCGAGCGCCGGGGCGCTCGGTGCCGTCCGGGGTGAGGCCGCGCAGGCCGACCTCGCGGAAAATGTGGTAGTCGTCCATCGTGACGAACCGCACATCCGACCGCCTGGCAACACGTTCATAGGCGTCGTTGCGCGCCGCGATCATGCCACGACGGCCACCTTGCGCCGGTCGCCACACGGCGCGGCGGCTAAACGGCGCGTCGGCGATCAGCCCTTGCTGCTCGCCCCAGCGGTAGAGGCGATCGAGGCTGGCGACAGCCCGGTTCCAGCTTGCCGCCGTGATCCGGTGATCGGCCTCGTCGCGGCGTCGCTCACGATGATAGGCATCGACATCGTCGCGGGTCGCAGCCCACACGGTCTTGCCGCAGGCATCGAGAAAGCGGAGCCAGACCGCAACATCATAGGCGTAGGCGCGAAGCGAGTGCCGCGAGCGGACCCCCGACAGCGGCAGGTCGAGAAAGAAGCGATCCAGATCGGGATCATAGAGCGCGTCACCGCGCAGGATCAGCGGCACATGCGCATCGAGACCCTTGGCCTCGCGGCGCTCGCAAACAGTAATGATCGACACCGGCCCGAAACCCTCCCCCCGGACCCCCCACCCGGAAGCTGACCTCACACCGATGCGCTCTATGGCCCGGCAGTAATCAGGCTGGCCTCCGCCAGCTCTTGGGTCAGCGCTACGGCCAGCCTGATTACTGCCTACCGTGGGCGTCCATCGCCGACCTTACTGCAATGTTGCGGACGGCGCAGACTGTCCAGATAAGGCCCGCAATTCTTCGCGGGCATAGCCTTCCGAACCGAACGGGTGCGCCAAATCCCGGTCAAGGCGGTTGGGGTGGCCAGTCCAGTGCCCGTTATGCCGATATCGGCATAAAGTGCATAATGCCGCGACCCGGATTATGCCGCGCGGCCTCTGGTCGAGGTTAGTTTTCTGGCCTTCGGCCGCGCGGCGATTCGGCATAATCAGAGCCCTTCCAAGAACGCGAGGAGCTGATCGTCTGGTCGGAACCGACCCGACGGGGTTGGCGGAGCGGCGACGCGCGCGAGCGCTTTCTCTTTCATCCGCATGTCGGCGTGGATGTAGATTTGGGTGGTCTCGACGTTCTCATGACCGAGCCAGAGGGCGATCACCGCTGGATCAACACCGTGGTGGAGCAGGTCCATCGCGTTGCTGTGACGTAGCGTATGTGGCGTAACCCGCTTCGCGCCGATGGTGGGGCATGTCCGCGCCGCCGTCAGGCAGTGTTTACGGACGAGATGCTCCAGCGCATCGCGGCTGAGCTGTTCTCCCCGGATCGACGGGAACAGCGGCCTGCCTTCATCCTTATCGCTGCCGATCCATACAGCCAGCAGCTTGGCCGTCTCGCGGCGGAGCGGCGTGGCGCGCTCTTTGCGGCCTTTGCCCATGCAGCGGATGTGCGCGCCTGTCCCCAGTGCGACATCGCCGCATCTCAGGCCGACCAGCTCGGATGCGCGAAGGCCGGTCTGAACCGCGAGCAGCAACAGCGCATGATCGCGCCGTCCCGCCCAAGTCGAGCGATCCGGTGCTGCCAGCAACGCCGCCATCTCCTCGGCATCGAGGAACGTCACCGTGCGCTTCACGTAGCGCTTGTTGGGCATCGCCAGCACGCGCTGGCAGTGCAGCAGCCAGGTCGGATCGGTCATCGCGACGAAGCGGAAGAACGACCGGATCGCGGCGAGCCGAGTATTTCGGCTTCGCGCGCTGTTCCCCCGCGCCGTTTCTGTATGGACGAGGAAGTTGGCGATCAGATCGGCGTCGATGTCATCGACCAACAGCTTGACCGGCGGCTTGCTAAGCTGAGCACTCGCATATCGAAGCAGCAGCCGGAACGTGTCGCGATATCCAGCGACCGTGTGACGGCTCGCTTCCAGCTGGGTGCAAAGCCGGTCGGTAAAGAAGCGCTGGATCAGCGCCGGCAAGGCGGTGGCGCTCATGATGCCATCTCCCCGCCGATCGCGGTGGCACGGGCCATCGCTAGATCGAGCAGCTCCGGCACCGCTTCCAGATACCAGTATGTGTTGGAGGGGTTGGTATGACCCAGATAGGTCGTCAGCCGGATCATCTCGCGCGCCGGGTCTTTGCCGGTCCGATACCAGTTGATCATCGTGCGTACCGCGAAGGTGTGGCGCAGATCGTGGATGCGCGGCCCTCGGCCATGTCGCTGATACTGCTGGTGGGATCGCAAGCCGATCCTCTGGCATGCCTGCGCGAAGTTATAGCGAGCCGAGCAGTCAGTGAGCCTCGTCGCCTTTTCGGTAACGAACATTGGGCTGGCCGGGTGACCGATCAACCGATCGCGCTCCCCGAGGTAGGTGACCAGCTTCGCGACGACGGTATGATCAAGCGGCAGCAGCCGCTCGCGACCGAGTTTCCCGCGTTTGACGCGCAGCACGCCGTGACCAACATCGATATCGTCCCGGGCGAGCGCCAGCGCCTCGCTAATCCTCAGGCCGGTGACCGCCACCAGCCCGAACAGTGTCGAGCAGGTCAGCCCACGAAGGCCATAAATGGATGGCAGCTCGCTGGCGGCTGCGATGATCGCACCGACCTCGGCATCGCTGTAAATGTGCGGACGCGGTCGCTTCGACGAGTCTGGCAGCAGGCCTTGCGGGGGCACCTCGTTGGCAGGATCGAAGCCGCTCAACCACTGTGCGAACAGGCGTACAACGCAGAGCCTCGCGGCGCGCGTCGAGCTAGTCGCTTCCGCCAGCGATGCGTGCCAACGCAGGAACAGTGCCGTGTCGACATAGGTCGCACCTTCAGCGTCGGCGTAGCGGGTAAAGCGGCGGAGGATGCGCTCGGCGGTTCGCAGGTCGTAGCCAAGCTTGCGACGAACGCTCAGATAGCGGTCGAGCTGAGTCGAGAGGCTCATTGCACGCCTCCCTTCACGGGCCAGGGCATCGCGACAGACCGCAGGCCGTCGATATCGAGCCGGGCATATATCATCGTCGAAGAGCGCGAGCGGTGGCGCAGCACGTCGCCCACTTCGTCGAGCGACGCACCCGCGTTCACCAGCTGGGTCGCAAGGCTATGACGCAGCAGGTGCGATCCCACATAGGGCGTCACCGGCTTTTGCCCGGTCGCCTTGAGCGCCTCCTTGAGGATGGAGTTGACGATCTGCCCGTTCGCAAACGGGCGATATGGCGCGCGCTGCGCCACGAACAGGGTTCGGCTCGCCGTAGGGCCACGCTCAGTGCGGAGATAGGAACTCAGCGCGTCACCCACCTCTGGCGAGATGGGCAGGCGGTCATGGAGCTGGCCCTTGCCGCGCACCACCAGCTCGCCGGCACGCCAGTCGATATCGTCGAGCTGGATTGCGATGACCTCGACCGCGCGCAAGCCGAGCCGCGCCATGATCAGCAGCATCGCATAGTCGCGTGCGCCGTATCGGGGATTGTCGCGCGCCGAAGCGAGCACCGCTTCAACGCCCTCTGGCGCGAGGTGCCGAGGGAGGCGCGCATCCCATCGTTTCGCCGTCTTAGGAAGGCTCAGCGACAGATTGGTCGCCGTCAGGGCGCGCCCGAACAGATATTGCAGGAAGGTGCGAACATGCGTCGCGACCGTCTTGTCGCGTCGGCCAGTTGTCAGGACATGCTCGATGAAGCCGATGACGTCGGCAGGTCGAAGCCTCGCCAGATAAAGTGCGCCCTCGCCGAAGCGATGGTCGAGGAACCGATGGGCGAACCTCAGCGTGTGATAGATCGTCCGCGGGCTCAGGCCACGCTGCTTGATGAGATAATCCTCAAAGTCGGTCAGCAGCGCCGCCCGCTTAATCTCCGCCTCGTTCAAAATGTCCGTCATGATCTTGATGCTCCAGATTGTTGGAGCGTCGAAGATTATGCCGAACAGGCCTCGCGCGATCATGCTGCCAACCGCGCCATTTCGACGCCATGCGGCATAATCCGGGTCGCGGCATTATGCCCCAGCTCGTGCAGCGCCGTGGCGTAGAACCGATCCGCGCTCGGAAACTGGCTCCGCAACGGCAAGGTGATGCTGTCGGTCGAAGGCCGATAATAGGCGCGGTCGCCCGCTTCCTCGGTGATTTTCGCGCCCGACGCCCGCAAGATGGCCTCGGCCCGCTCCACCGGATTCCATTCGTGCGTAGTGGTGACGATCGGGGCAAGCCCGTCGATCTGCTCGGCGTTGAACACCACGGCATAAAACGCACGGGGCCGCTCAAGCTCGACCTTCTCTTTCCTCTGGCGACCCTCGGCATCCAGAACGGGCTTACCGCTCTCGTCCCGAACTACCCGCTCCTCCTCGAACTGCCAGTATTGGACAAGGGAGCCTTTCTCGCCCTTCCGCACCTGTGCGCCTTGGGCTGCGGCCTGCTTGTATGTCAGCCAGCGATTATCAGCCCGGCCCTCGGACATGAGATTGAGGACATTGACGCCGCGATAGCGTTTCCCCGTGGTGGGGTTGAACGGCAACCCGCTGCTGCCCGTCGCCTCCCAAGGCTTTTGCCAAGGGGCGGTGCCCTGCTTCAACTGCTCTATCAGCTTGTCGGCAACGCGCTGGTGAAAAGGTATCTTGCCCTCGGCCATATCCTCGCCTCCTCCCGATTAGTCGGCGTTGCGCGCTGCCGCGATCAATTCGCCGCGTCCCGTGGCGATCGGCTCCGCGTCACCATCAAGCCCTTCCTCGGCCTCGCGCGCGTCGGCCTCGCTCATGGCATCCTCAACAAAGGCCCCCGCCCGCTCCGCCTCCTCCGGGTCGAACTCCACAACCGCGCCGGGAGTCTCGGCGTCGGCAAGTTTGCGCGTCACCAGCTCGTCAAGGGTGGGCACGTCCTGCGCATTGGGTTGATCCGTCATGCTCGTTCTCCTTTGCTGAAATCGGGCTGTCCCTTGTTGTCGAAATAGGTCTGTTTGCAGCCGGGATAGGCGCTGCAACTCCACCAGAAGGCCCCCTTCTTTTTCGCGGAAGGACGCCGCACTAGGCCAGCGCCGCACGCTTGGCATTTGTGCTGCTGCGACGGCACGGGCGCGGGAGCCTTCACCAGCTCCGGCTTGCCCGCCTTGTCATTGGCGGTGAATTTACAGCCGTCGGCATAGCCGGTGCAGGACCAAAAATAGCCCTTGCTCCCTTTGATCCGGCGCAGCGGCTTGGAACATGACGGGCAAGGCGGCGCGTCGATCGCTATGGCAAGGCCCTGCTCTTTCACCCGCGCGACCTCGCGGCCGACATAATCGGCCAGTCCGCGAACGAATGTCATGGCATCGCTCTTGCCCTCGGCAATCGCGCGCTGCTGTTCGTGCCAAATGGCGGTCATGTCGGGAAATTTCGCCTGATCCGGCAAGGCGTCATAGAAGCCGCGCGCCTGCGGGGAGCTGACGATATTCTTGCCCTTCTCGATCAAAAAGCCGCGATCGAAAAGCGTGGCTATGATGCTGTCGCGGGTCGCCGGGGTTCCAATTCCGCCATGCTCGCCCGCCTTCCCCTTGTCCTTCTCGATCAGGAGTTTCCTAAGCCGCTCGTCCCGAACATATTTGGCCACCCGCGTTAGGTCGGTCAAAAGCGTGGCCATCGTATAGAGCGGCTTGGGCTTGGTTTCCTGCTGGTCGGCGCTGGCGGAAAGGCATTGCCCGGCCATGCCCGACGCGATCGAACGCAAATCGGCCGCAAGGGTGTCCTCGTCCTCGGCAATGTCCTCATTGCCTACATCGTTCTTATAGAGAACCGTCCAACCCGGCTTGGTCACAACCTTGCCCCGCGCGGCAAAGGCGTGACCCGCAACCTCTATCTCGATTTCGGTCTGGTCATATTGGTTCGCGGGCCAGAACTGCGCGACATAGGCGCGCGCGATCAGCATATAGATTCGCTGCTCCGGCTCTGTCAGCGCGGCAAAATCGGCCGTGGCTTCGGTCGGAATGATGGCGTGATGCGCGGAAACCTTCTGCGAGTTGAAGGCCCGGCTTTTTATCGCCGGGTCCGCGCGCTGCGCGATCGCCGCCAGCATCGGGACCGTCGCGGCGACGGCCGCCAGCACGCCGGGGGCGTCCGCGTGCTGCTCATCACTCAAATATTCGCTGTCGCTGCGGTTGTAGGTGATAAGGCGATGCTTCTCCCGCAACGCCTGCGTAATGTCCTTCACCTGATTGGGCTTATAGCCGAATTTCCGTGCGGCATCGGTTTGCAGCTTCAAGAGGTTGTAGGGCAGCGGCGGCGCTGCCTCTTTCGCCGTGGTCTTGGCGCTGGCGATGCGAGCCGGTTGCCCCTGCACCGCCCCGGCTACCGCCGTCGCAAAATTGCGGTCGATCAAGCGGCGCTGCTCATCAACCGGGTCGCCCTCCCCGATCTGGTAGCGCGCGGGAAAGGTCAGCCCGGCGAAACTGAACTGGCCCGAAACCGTGTAATAATAGCTCTTGGTGTGCGCCTCAAAATCGCGGTCACGGCGGACGACAAGGCCCAAGATAGGGGTCTGCACGCGGCCGACGCTAAGAACGCCCTGAAACCCCCGCGCCTGCGCCGCGAGGGTATAGGCGCGGGTCATGTTCACGCCATAGAGCAAGTCGCCCACGCTGCGCGCCTCGGCCGATGCGGACAACCCGGCAAATTCACGGTTATCCCGCATGGACGCCAAGGCCCGCTGCACAACCTTTAGATTGTTGTCATTGATTAGCAGGCGTTGGACCGGCAACCGGCTCCCGGCCCATTGCAGAATCTCGTCAACAATAAGCTGGCCCTCATCGTCGGGGTCGCCCGCGTGAATGACGCTCCGCGCCGATTTGAGAAGTTTGCCGATCGTGCGGAGCTGGGCGCTCGTCTTGGCGACGGGCCGCTTTTCCCACGGGATGAAGCTGATCGGCAGCGCGGCCATGTTCCACGGGTCTTGCGGGTCCACCAGCTCAAGCATGTGGCCGATCGCCCATGTCACATAATGACGGCCGCAATCTATGAAGCCGTCTTGTCGCGCCCCTCCCCCAAGGCCCTCGGCAATGGCCCGCGCGAGTTCGGGCTTTTCAGCAATGACAATGATCTCCCCGCTCATGCCGTCACCACGTCACTACGGGTTTGATAGGGGCGGTCACTTGCCGCGCGCTGATCGGCCCGAAATAGCGGCCGTCGAAAGAGGCCGCGCCATCGCCAAGGACAAGGATTTCCCCGTCGCCTAGCGTCCAATCGGCATTGAGCCGGGGCAAGGCCCGCCCTGCCCCATCGGCAAGTTGCGGGGCGCTGTCGGGGACAAGGCGGCCGTTGATCCGCACGCCCTGCCCGCCAATCTGAACGCGGTCGCCTTTAGCGGCTAAAATCCGCTTCATCATTTCATAGCTTCCGCTGGGGCAGTCGCCGGGTTCGATGTAGCGCCTACGCAACGCCTCCAAAAAGGGCGGCGCTGCGGGCGGACAGAACGCCACAAGATCGCCCTTTTGCGCGGTCCCGCCCGTCGCCCGATAGACGCCTAGCGGGATGCTCGGCGTAGCGTTGAAGCGAAGGCCCGCCGCCTTCGCGCCAAGCATGGCGATCATGGCCCCCGCCACGCCACAAACCGCATAGCGGCTGACCTTGGCGAAGCTCGGCCGCTTCATAGTTTGATCCTCCGGCCCCCTTCGGGCGGCTTCGGCGCTTGATTGCCCCTGATCGTGTCGCTCCGATCCGGCGCGGGAATCTTGGCGCGGGCACTAAAGGTCGGGTCTTGGAAATAGAGGGGCTGACGGCCGTAGATCATGGGATAGCCTGCGACATAAATCAGCATGTCGCCCGCTTCCGAAATATCTCCGTCCGGGGTCTTCTTCGGCCCCGGCATCCTCATACACTCATCCGGCGTCAAAAGCGGGCGCTGGGTTTCCTGCACGGTCTTGGACACGGTGCCACCAAAGAACCCCCCGCCCCCGCGTCCCGTGCTTTTGGTGATTTGCTCTTTAAGAACGGTGGTCTGGCCGGTGAGTTTGGAAAGATGCTCGGCCGTCTCAACGCGGTTGGGCGGATAGGCGTTCTGGATATGAGCATTGGAGGTTATCAGCTCATCCGGCCCATAGCCGGTTTCCCGGCTCCTAAGCTGGTTGGTGTCCTGACAAATGAGATAGAATTTCAGGCCGTAGCCTGCGGCGAACGCCAAGGACTCCTGAATGATTCCAAGTTTCCCAAGGCTGGGAAACTCATCAATCATAAATAGCGCGCGGTGCTTGTAGCTCTGAACCACCCGGCCCTCCTCGAACTCCTGCTTGGGCGCGAGGATACGCACCATCATGTTGAGCATGACGCGGACAAGCGGGCGCAGTCGGTCCTTATCCGTGGGCTGGGTGATGATGTAGAGGCTAACCGGCCTCTCGCTGTTCATCAGGTCACGAATGAGAAAATCGGAAGTGGCGGTATTCGCGGCCACAACCGGGTCTTGATATAATTCTAGATAGCTCTGCGCGGTCGATAGAACCGATCCGCCCTCATCATCGGGACGATTGAGCTGGGCGCGCGCGGCTTTGCCGACAACGGGATGATTTTTGCCGCCCGGCAAATGGCCGAACGTAAGCATTTCCTCCCAAACTTCCTGCGCGGGCCGAACCGGATCGGCCAACACGGCATCCACTTCGGCCAAGGTCGCCGCGTTGCCGCCATGCTTGGCTTTGTAGATGACATGCAGGATCACGCCTACCAGAAGCGCCCGCGAGGTCTTTTGCCAGTGGCTTTCGACCCCCTTCCCGTCCGGGTCCACTATCAGCGTAGCGAGATTCTGAACGTCTGCGACTTCGTTGTCAGTCCCTACCCTGATTTCGTCCAGCGGGTTCCAGTGGGCGGAGCCGCGCGAGCTGGCCGGTTCAAATCGCATGACGATCTGGTTGGCGTGTTGCTTCCTCCAACCGGCGGTCAACGCCCATAGCTCGCCCTTCAAATCGGTGATGACGGCGCTATGCGGCCACGAAAGCAGCGTCGGGATGACAAGGCCCACGCCCTTCCCCGATCGGGTCGGGGCATAGGTAAGGCAATGCTCCGGGCCGGAATGGCGTAGATAGACCGTCTTCCCGTTCTTCTCCTGATAAGCGCCAATATAGACCCCATCATTTTCAACGAGGCTGGCCGCGCGAATGTCCTCCATGTCGGCCCAGCGGGCCGATCCATGCAGATAGGCATTGCCCTTCCCGGCGTTCGATTTCGCCAGTTTGACAGCGGCGGTTATCAGGACGCCCACGCCGAAAACCACGGTGCCCACGCCCACGGCTTGCCCGAAGGCGGGTTTCAGCGCCGGAACCTCGCTCCATTTGCTGAACCATTGCAGGAAACGCCACGGGGCATAGATATGGCCCGCACTCGGCCCCAAGGTTGCCTGATAGGCCATCTGGTGCGCGAACATCTGCGTTGCGCTCCATAAGCCTCCAAGGGCGGAACCGGACACAAGGGCCGCCAGCAACGGACGATTATCGCCCTTGCTTCCGCGCTCCCGCACTTGCGGCCCGATGGCTGTATTGCGCTTCTTTGCCATGCTTTGCCCTTCTCGCGGCCGTTACCGGCTGCGCCCCTTGCTTTTGACGGTGCCATTGCTGGCAATCTCGATCGGCTCGCCAATCGCCAGCTTGCCCGCGCGGGCGGCGCTACGCGCGTCTACGGGCAGCACAAGCATGTCAGCGCCATCTCTTAGGAGTATCAATTTCTGCCCTTCGATTTGTCGCGTCCCGGCGTAAATCAGCGGCCCATGATCGCCAGTGAACAGCCGATGCGCCGGTATATCCATTCCAATGTGACGCTTCGCATTACGTTCCGCAATGTATTTATCCGCTGCTATGGCCTGATCGTCGCTCATTCGCGGCCGATCGTCGTCCCGTCGCACAACACGATCTGGCCGGGCTTTTTGGTCGTCCACGTCTGAATGAACATCACGCGGCAATAGCAAGCGACCTCGCTCGGCGTGCTGAACCAGACCGAGTTGGGACAGGTCGCGCAAACTACCTCGGCTTTCGGGCGGCGGCTCTCGTCCAACGCGGCCAATGTTGGGCTTAACGGCGCGCTCGCTGGGGGCCTCGGCTCCTCCGGCGCTAGAATGTCCATTTCTGGCGGGCTGTGCGTGACCAACTCCAACGGCGGCGGTGCTGGCTCCTCCGGCTGCAAGTCCGGTTCCGGCGTTGGTTCCTCCGGCGCTGACGGCACCGGGTCGGAATGTCCCGTTTCGACCTGGTGCTGTGGCGCTGGCGTCTCGTCCAGCGCCATTGACGGCGTTTCGCCCAACAACGCCAGCGCCGCCTCTATCTCCTCGTCCAATGATTTGTCTGTCACGCGCACGCTCCTCTTGCCTGATATTTTGACGGCGGGCCTCTAGATCGGGGTCCGCGAAAGTGATGGGCATGGCCGAACGGGCGGCGGCTTCCACCACAAGGGCCTTGAATTGATCGCTGCCGCTAATCGCCAGCCTGTCGCCATAGCGTTCGTGCGCAAGCCGCAAGGCGGCAACAACGCCCTCGATCTGCGCCCCGCGCGATACATGCAGGCGCTGGCCATCATGCGCACCGCTGCATTTGGCGGTGCGGTAGATGATCGTCCCGCGCTTAGTGATGTGGTCTTGCCTGATCGCTGCGGGATGCGCTGCGGTCGGCATGCGGCTATATGCAGCGCGTCATTGGGGGCTGTGCGCCGCCCCTCCCGCGCGCGCAGGGCCTCAAGGGCGGTCTGGTCGCCTGCCTTGCCTGCTCCTGTAGCCAGTCATTCCACCCGCGCCGGGAATTGCGCGACGCAATGCGCCCCGTTCCCGCCCGTGGGCGGCGACAATCTTGGCAATGGCGGCCTTGGTGGACGGCGGGCCGCCAATGCGTAATTGAGGCGCTTAACAACCGGGCCGCCACCTAGCAGCTTTATCGCCGCCCGCTTCGTCCTCCCGATGCGCTTCACCTGTTCAATGGCCGCGCGGCGCTTGGCTGCGGCCTCGGCCAGCTCGACCTTTCGGCGCGTGGCGCGTGTGCCCTGCTGCTCGCGGTAGGCGGAGAATAGGGCGCTGGTGTCGATACGGGAGGGCACGGGGCGCTTTTCATAGGTCTGACGGGCCTTCGGCGCCCCCTCCCTCCCTGTGCGCTCTGGAAGGCTCCCAAGCGTTTCTCTAGCGCCCCTTTTGACAGCTCGCGCGCGATGGAGCTGGCCTTTACGGTCGTTCCGTCCATCGCCGCAAATATCAGGCCGTTGCCGCGCGCCTGCACCGACAAGCCGAAATTGGCCGCGATCTGGTGCAACTCGGCCCAAACTCGCGGCGGCCTTCAATGGCTCGGCGCAATTCCGCTGCGCCCAACCTATCAGGCTTTCCGTGCCCGCGATCTGCTCCATGTGTCGCGCGCGCGTGCTTCTCCCGCGCGCTGCCGGGCCGCATGATTATCCGGCTCTAACCCGTGCTTGACCTCTAGCCGCTCACAAACAGCGGCAAGGGTTTGATAATCCCGCAACGGCGCGTGGATCGTGTGCCGGACAGGGTGAATCTTGTTGATCGCTAGATGAATATGCGTGTTGTCGGTGTCGTGGTGGACGGCGCTAACCCGTTGATGCTCGGCAAAGCCCAACGCGGCGCATACCGCCTCCTCTATGTCACGCATAACCTCGGCGCTGGGATTCTCGCCGGGCCGGAAGGAAATAAATCAAGTGGTAGGTCTTATCCGACGCCGCCCGCTGGTTGGCGATTGGACAAGCATAACGTCCTGCGCAGCATCTTCTGGCGTATGGCCGTTGCAGTTGGTGACAGTCACCAGACCCACGCGCTCGTCACGTCCCTGCGCGCTGGTGATGTATCGCACCAACCCGCCAAAATCGCTCTTGGAAGTCGCCTTCATGGGGACGTGTTTTGCGATCATCGGCGCGGCCCCTTTTTTAGCCGCTAAAATCTTGCCGGGAGCGCAAGACCTTCCGAATGATGCCGGATAACTCCTCCTGATTGGCCTCGATTTTGGCCAGCACGCCCCGGATGATAACCGGCATCCGCTCCGGGGCCATCTCCTCCAACTTGGCGTCGTCGGTAAGCCATAGCTTCAACAGGCCGCCAAGGCGGCCAAGGTCGCCATTCACGCGCACCAACTCGCGCCCCTGTTCTATGTCGATCAGAGGGCGCGGCTCATGCCCTAATCCAAGGACGCGGAGATAGGTGGATGCGCTCAAGCCGGTTGCCTGCGCGGCGGCTTCGATCTCCGCTTTCTCCCCGCGCTGCACCATATCTTGACGTGGTGCCGCTCGCGTTTGGCCTTGGGCTTGTCGTTCAACTCTCTCCCTTTCGACGCGGTAGCGGCGGGCCTCGCAGAGCAGGATTCCCGTTGAGCGCCCCCGGTGCGAATAAGGGGAGTAATGGGGGTGTCCGCGCTTGCGTGGATGCCTCCATTACCTATCCTGCCCCGTCTTCGACGTTTAGACGCCAAATAGAAACTGTTGCTGGAACGATCATATATCGTTCACCCCCGAAAATATCTAGCGCCACCCGGCCCAATCTGGCAGAAAAATAGGATATAGCGGGAGTTTCATCGGATCGTAGCCGGTTTATGAACGCTTTATAGCCGATTGTGCGCCGAAAAATATCGTAGGTGGAAATGACAGACAGCGGAAAATCCTTCACGGAGCGATTGCGCGAACGGGCGGCCTCACGGGAGCCGGGGGGCAAAAACCGGAACCTCGCACAATTCCTCGCGGCTCGATCGGACATAGATGCAGCCCTTGCGGAAGGATGGCCGGTGCGCGGCATATGGGAGCT